>NZ_FRCS01000022.1 GCF_900143005.1 Cryptosporangium aurantiacum | reverse complement strand
GCCACCGTCGCATTCGTCGCCGACGCCGCCGTCACCGCCTGCGACGCCACCCCCGCCGCATCATTCGCCGACTGCGAAATCTCCCGAATCGCCGCACCCATCTCCTCACTACCGGCCGCCACCGTCTGCACGTTGCGCGAGACCTCGTCGGACGCCTCCGAGACGACGCCGGCCTGGGTGGACGCGTCCTCGGCGCTGGTGGCGATGTCCTGGCTGACGTTCGACAGTTCGTCCGCGCTGCCGGCGAGCGTGTCCGCGCTCTGGGCGAGCGTGCCGATCGCCTGCCGGACGCCGTCCTGCGCCCGTCCGAGCGAGGCGGCCATCTGCCCGACCTCGTCCTTGGAGTGCACATCGGCCGACTGCGTCAGGTCGCCCGCCGCCATCGCCTCGAGCGTGGCGGACACCCGGCGGAGCGGCCCCACGATCAGCTGGGCGATGACCACACCGAGGGCCCCGGCCACCAGCAGCCCGACCACCAGGACCGTGAGCATCACGACGCGGGCGCTCCGGTACGCGTGCCCGGCCTCCTCAGCGGTGGCCTTCGCCAGCTCCAGGTCGTAGTTCTCGATCTCGTCCAGCCTGTCGGTGGCGGCCTTGCTGAGCTGCTCCCCGGTTCCACGCAGCGCGGCATTGAAACCCGTACTGTTGTTCGCCCGGCTCAGCGGCAGCAGCGTGGCGTCCCGGTACTCCTGCCACTCCGTCCACGCGGTCTTGAACTCGGCCCAGACGGCGGCGTCCTCGGGCCCGGCCTCCTCGTAGTCCCCCTGCCAGGTGAGCATGTCGGCGTCGCTCTGCTCGATCTGGGTCTCCCAGGCGTTCATCGTCGCCGTGTCCTGGGCGGACGCGTGTCCGTTGACCAGCATCCTGGCCGTCGTCGACTCGTTCTTGACCCGCCCGATGGCGACCAGCGACAGGACGTTCTCGTTGTAGAGATGCTGGGAGTCCTTGTTCGTCGTGCTGAGCGACTGCAGTCCGACGATGCCGATCGTCGCCGCGACGATCGCGAGCACGCCCATCGCCAGGATGAGTTTGACCTTGACCGAGCGGTCGGCGAGCCAGCGCACGAGGACGTTACGTGTGGCCACGGCGCGGAACCCCTTCTCAACCCTGGTGCACCCCGCGCGCACCCGGGAGGCAACCCGGGTACGCGACCTCTGCTCGGCCCATCGGGTGGACCGGGCAAAATATGAGGAAAGGATAGCTAGGGTCAATAACGGATGCTCAGAAGCCGCGCGCGAGCCGGTAGTAGGCCTGGTTCCACCGCAGCTCGTTCGCGAGCTTCCGGGCGGTGGTCTCGGCGTCGATCACCACGAGCTCGGTCGACACCATCTCGGCCAGGTCGGTCAGCTCCTCGACGCCGACCGCCGACGACAGCACCGTGTGGTGCGGCCCGCCCGCGGTCAGCCAGGACTCGGCCGAGGTCGCCAGATCCGGGGCCGGCTTCCAGACCGCCCTGGCCACCGGCAGCTTGGGCAGCGGCTGGTCCGGCGCGACGACCTCGATCTCGTTCGCGACCAGCCGGAACCGCTCCCCCAGGTCGGCCATCCCGACGACGACGGCCGGGCCGGGCGCCGCGTCGAAGACCATCCGCACCGGGTCCTCCCGGCCGCCGATGCCCAGCGGGTGGATCTCCACCCGCGGGGTGCCTGCGGCGATGCTCGGGCACACCTCGAGCATGTGCGCGCCGAGGATGCGCTCCTGGCCGGGCGTCAGGTCGTAGGTGTAGTCCTCCATGAACGACGTCCCGCCGGGCGACATCGCCTTCAGCGTCCGCAGCAGGACCGAGGTCTTCCAGTCGCCTTCGCCGCCGAAGCCGTACCCGTCGGCCATCAGGCGCTGCACGGCGAGCCCTGGGAGCTGCTTGAGCCCGCCCAGGTCCTCGAAGTTCGTCGTGAACGCGGAGAAGCCGCCCGCCTCCAGGAAGGACCGCAGCCCCAGCTCGATCCGAGCGCCGTAACGGAGCGATTCGTGCCGCTCGCCGCCGGCCCGCAGCTCCGGCACGACCTCGTAGCGCTCCTCGTACTCGGCGACCAGCTTGTCGACCTCGGCGTCGCCGGTGGCGTCGACGGCCTCGACCAGGTCGTTGACGCCGTAGGTGTTCACCGAGACGCCGAAGCGTAACTGCGCCTCGACCTTGTCGCCCTCGGTGACGGCGACGTCGCGCATGTTGTCGCCGAACCGCGCCAGGCGTAGCGTCCGCATCTCGGCGAAGCCGAGCGCCGCCCGCGCCCACGCCGCCACCCGGCGGCCGACGCGGGGGTCGCTGACGTGGCCCGCGACGGTCTTGCGGGGCACGCCGAGACGGGACTGGATGAAACCGAACTCGCGGTCGCCGTGGGCGGCCTGGTTCAGGTTCATGAAGTCCATGTCGATCTCCGCCCACGGCAGGGCGACGTTCGCCTGCGTGTGCAGGTGCAGCAGCGGCTTGCGGAGCGCGTCCAGACCGGCGATCCACATCTTGGCCGGGGAGAACGTGTGCATCCACGCGACCAGGCCGACAACCTGCGGTGCCGCGTTGGCCTCCTGGCAGATCTTCAGGATCGCGGCGGCGTCGGTGAGCACCGGCTTCCAGACGATCGTCACCGGGGCGTCGCCCGCGCCGAGCTGGTCGGCGATCCGCCGGGACTGGTCGGCGACCTGGTCCAGGGTCTCCGGCCCGTACAGGCCCTGGCTGCCGGTGAGGAACCAGACCTCGCTCATGTCGGCCACCTTTCGTTGTGAACGTTCACATCTAGCGGCGCCCGGCCGGAGCCGGGTCGCGGGAAGGGAAACTAGGGCTCTCGGCGGGTGACGATCCGCTGGAGCAGGATGAACGCGAAGAGCAGGCCACCGATGACGATCTTCGTCCACCAGGAACTGAGCGTGCCCTGGAACGTGATGATCGTCTGGATCAGCCCGAGCACCAGCACGCCCAGCACGGTGCCGACGAGGAAACCCGACCCGCCGCTGAGCAGCGTGCCGCCGATGACCACCGCGGCGATCGCGTCCAGCTCCATGCCTTGGGCGGTCAGGCTGTAGCCGGTCGGCGTCTCGAAGCTGTAGAGGATGCCGCCGAGCGCGGCGCAGAGGCCGGACAGCGTGTAGACGCCGATCCGGGTCCGCCCGACCGGCAGCCCCATCAGCGCCGCCGACTGCTGGTTGCCGCCGACCGCGTACGTGTTGCGGCCGAACCGGGTGTAGGCGAGCGCCAGCGCCGCGACGATCGCGATGCCGATCGCCAGCATCGCGCTGGGCGAGAGCCGGAATCCGCCGAAGTGGATCCGGTCGGTCGCGGTCGTCTTCCAGAACTCGTCGGTGATCGGGATCGACTTCGTGCTGATCAGGTGCGCCAGCCCGCGCGCGGTGAACATGCCGGCCAGCGTCGCGATGAACGGCTGGATGTCGAAGAAGTGGATGATCGCGCCCTGCGCGAGGCCGATCAGCGCCCCGACCGCCAGCACGACGACGATCACCAGCAGCGGTGACCACCCGGCCCGCAGCAGCGCGGCCGCGATCACCGTCCCGAGCGCGAGCACCGCACCGACCGACAGGTCGATCCCGCCGGACAGGATCACGAACGTCATCCCGATCGCGACCGTGAGCAGGTGCGCGTTGTCGATGAAGATGTTCAGGACGATCTGGGTGTCGGAGAAGCCCTCGTAGTTCGCGACGCCGATGCCGTACATGAGACAGAGCAGCACGAGCGTCGCCAGCACCGGTACGTACCGGGAGTTGACACCGTACCGGCGGGCGCGGGCGACCTTGGGACGGTCGATCCGGGGTTCCGTGGTCACGCTGGTCATGCCGCCACCTCCACGGACTTGCGTCGGCGTCCCCTGAACACCTTCGCGCGGAACGCCGGCGACTGCGCCAGGCAGAGGACTACCACCACGACCGCCTTGAACAGAAGTGTGACGTTGTTGGGGATGCCGGTCGTGTAGATCGTGACGTTCAACGCCTGGATCAGGACGGCGCCGAGCACGCTCCCGGCGATCGAGAAGCGTCCACCGGTCAGCGCCGTGCCGCCGATCACGACCGCGAGGATCGCGTCCAGCTCGATCAGGTTGCCCGCGTTGTTGCCGTCGGCGCTGGAGATGTTCGAGCTGATGATCAGCCCGGCCACCCCGGCGCAGAACGCGGCGAACACGTAGACGATGAGCGTGAGCCGCCGCGCCTGGATGCCGGCCAGCCGGCTCGCGGTCGGGCTGCTGCCGACCGATTCGATGAGCAGGCCGAGCGCGGTGCGGCGGGTGAACAGGACGGTGGCCGCGACCACGACCGCCGCGATGATCACCGCGACCGGGATCGTGAGCCAGTACCCCGCGCCGATGGTGCGGTACGGGTCGGACCGGACGTTGATGATCTGGCCGTCGGTGATCAGCTGGGCGATCCCGCGACCACCGACCAGCAGGATCAGCGTCGCGATGATCGGCTGGATCCCGACCACCGCGACCAGGATGCCGTTCCAGAGGCCGAGCACCAGTGCGACGCCGAGCGCGACGCCGACCGCCGCGAGCACACCGCCGACGCTGTTCTGGTCGGGCAGGTTGCTGATTCGCAGGCAGGCCACCGCGCCGACGATCGCGATCACCGAGCCGACCGACAGGTCGATCCCGGCGGTCGCGATGACCAGCGTCATGCCGAGCGCGACCAGAACGAGCGGCGTGCTGCCGCGAAGGATGTCGATCAGCGAGCCGTAGAGGTGCCCGTCCTGCAGCCGGATCGCGAAGAAGTCCGCGCTGAAGAACAGGTTGGAGCAGAGCAGCAGCACCAGCGCCGCCGCCGGCCAGAACAGACGGTGCCGCGTCAGGGTCGAGAAGCGGTTCATTCGCCTGCTCCCGTCGTCGTGCCGCTCGCGATCGTCGCGAGGATCCGGTCGACGTCCACCTCGTCGGTGTTGTCGAGCTGCTCGACCAGCCGCCGGTCGCGCAGGACCGCGATCTTGTGCGACAGCCGGAGCACCTCCTCGAGTTCGGCGCTGATGAACAGCACCGCCATGCCGTCACCGGACAGCTGCGCGAGCAGCTTCTGGATCTCGGCTTTGGCCCCGACGTCGATGCCGCGGGTGGGCTCGTCGACGATCAGCAGCTTCGGTTCGGTGATCAGCCAGCGGGCGAGCAGCACCTTCTGCTGGTTACCGCCGGAGAGGTTGCGGACCTGGCTGTCCGGGTTCGCGGGTCGGATGTCGAGCGCCGCGATGTACTTCTCGACCAGCTCGTCCTGGCGGCTGCGGGGAATCGGGCGGGACCAGCCGCGCGCGGCCTGCAGCGCCAGGATGATGTTCTCCCGCACGGTCAGCTCGCCGACGACGCCCTCGGTGCGGCGGTTCTCGGAGCAGAACGCGACCCCGTGGTCCATCGCGGTCCGGGGGCCGCGCATCGTCACCGGTTCCCCGGCGACCGTGAACGAACCCTGGTCGGCTTTGTCGGCGCCGAACAACAGGCGGGCCAGCTCGGTCCGGCCGGAGCCGAGCAGGCCGGCCAGCCCGACGACCTCACCCTGGTGGATCGTCAGCGAGAACGGCTCGATCGCGCCGGTGCGCGCCACATCGGTGGCGGCGATCACCGGCTTGCCCTGCTCGAGCGCGGCGACGGAGGGCTTCTCCTGCTCCTCCAACTCCTCCAGCACGGCGAGATCCTTGCCGATCATCGCGCTGACCAACTGCGACTGCGGCAGGTCGGCGACCGTGTACTCGCCCACCCGGCGGCCGTTGCGCAGCACGGTCATCCGGTCGGCGATCTCGTAGACCTGGTCGAGGAAGTGCGAGACGAAGACGATCGCCAGGCCCTCGCTCTTGAGCCGCCGCATGACGCGGAACAGCTGGTCGACCTCGGAGGCGTCCAGGCTGGACGTCGGCTCGTCGAGGATCAGCACCTTGGCGGAGATGTCGACCGCCCGCGCGATCGCGACCATCTGCTGGATCGCGATCGAGTAGCTGCCGAGCAGCGCGGTGACGTCGAGGTCGAGGTCGAGGCCGCGGAGCAGCTCGGCCGAGCGGCGGCGCATCTGGCGCCAGCCGATCATCCCGAGCGTGCGCGGCTCGCGCCCGATGAAGACGTTCTCCGCCACCGACAGGTTCGGGCAGAGGTTCACTTCCTGGTAGACGGTGCTGATCCCGGCGCGCTGGGCCTGCAGCGGGCCGGTGAACCGGACGTCTTCGTCACTCAGCCGGATCGAACCGGCGTCGATGTCGTAGACGCCCGTGAGCACCTTGATCAGCGTCGACTTGCCCGCGCCGTTCTCACCCATCAGCGCGTGGACCTCGCCGGGGAAAAGACGGAAGTCCACGTCGGCGAGCGCCACGACGCCGGGGAACACCTTGCCGACGCCCAACATCTCGAGGATGGGTGCCCGCTCCCCCATGAGTACTCCGTTCGTCGATGCGCCCCGGGTAGGCCGCGGCGCGACCTACCCGGGGTGGTGATCAGATCAGTACTTGCGGTCGGGCAGAGCCGCCTTGGCCTGCTCCTGGGTGAACGTGGTCTCCTCGGTGAGGACCCGCTTCGGGACCTCCTTACCGTCGAGAACCTGCTTGGCGAGGTCCATCAGCTGGTTACCGAGCAGCGGGCTGCACTCGACGATGAAGTTGATCTTGCCGTCGGCGAGAGCGGTCATCCCGTCCTTCACCGCGTCGACCGTGATGATCTTGATGTCGACGCCGGGCTTCTTGCCCGCCGCCTCGATCGCCTCGATCGCGCCCAGGCCCATGTCGTCGTTGTGCGCGTAGAGCACGTTGGCCTCGGGGTGCGCCTTGAACAGCGCCTCCATGACCTCCTTGCCCTTGGCCCGGGTGAACTCCGCGTCCTGGGACGCGACGATCTTGATCTTCGGGTCGGCCTTGATCGCCTCGGCGAAGCCCGCCTTGCGGTCGTTGGCCGGCGCGGAGCCGGTGTTGCCCTCGAGCTGGATGACGTTGACCGGGCCCGGCGCGGCCTTCGCGTCGGCCACCAGCCACTCGCCGGCCTTCTTGCCCTCGAGCACGAAGTCCGAACCGATGAACGTCTCGTAGAGCGAGGTGTCCTGCGAGTCGACCGCGCGGTCGGTGAGGATGACCGGGATCTCGGCGTCCTTCGCCTCCTTGAGCACCTGATCCCAGCCGGACTCGACCACCGGCGAGAACGCAATGATGTCGACCTTCTGGGCGATGTAGCTGCGGATCGCCTTGATCTGGTTCTCTTGCTTCTGCTGGGCGTCCGAGAACTTCAGCTCGATGCCTGCGGCCTTCGCCGCCTCCTGAATGTCCTTGGTGTTCGCCGTACGCCAGCCGCTCTCCGCGCCGACCTGGGCGAAGCCCATCGTGATCTTGCCGTCGTCGTTCCCGCTGTCCCCGCCGCAACCGGCCAGCCCAGCGGCTACCAGTAATCCGCAGGCAATCGCTGCGGACACTTTTCTGATCACTACGTCCTCCCGAGTCGAACGAGCATCGCCCCGCGCGGGCAGCGCGGCCGGTCCGGTGATGTGACCGGAACCGCCCCGCGATGTGACCGCTAACATCAACGAGTGACCGCTCACATCCGCGGCCGGGTGTTACTGGTGGTGCAGCAGTCGGATTCCGCCGATGCCGACTCCGGTGGACCGGAGACCGGCGGCGAAAGCCGGTGTGGCACGGGTCACGCGCCTGTGTTCCGAGAGTGTTACCGTTCTCATTCGGCGCGTCAAGAGTTCTTCGGAGGGGCGTTACCGGTCTGTTGCCGTCTGGCTTCCCGCCGGTAGCGCCCAGCGGAGAAGTCCGCGTCACGATCACCGCACCCCGGACCACCGGGCACGCATCGGTACGATGTGAGCGATCACAGGGAACGACTGGGAGGTCCCTTGTCCGCACCCGAGAGACCTTCCGAGCGACCGCGCACGACGATCATGCGCGACGTCGCCCGCCTAGCCGGGGTTTCCCACCAGACCGTGTCCCGCGTCCTCAACGAGCACCCGAGCGTGCGCGAGGAGACCAGAGCGCGGGTGCTGGAGGCGATGCGGGCCCTCAACTACCGGCGGAACCTCGCGGCCCGCACGCTGGCCACCCGGCGCTCCGGCATCCTCGGGCTGATCGGGTTCGAGAGCACGCTCTACGGCCCGGCGTCGATGCTGTACGGCATCGAGGACGCCGCCCGCGCCGCCGGGTACTTCGTCAGCGTCGTCACCGTGCGATCGCTGGACCGGACCGCGGTGCTGGAAGCCGTCGACCGGCTCTGCGCGCAGGCAGTGGAGGGCATCGTGGCGATCGCGCCGAAGGAGTCCGCGGCGCACGCGCTCGCGCAGGTACCGGACGGGCTCGGGTGCGTCGGCGTCGGTGGTGCGGGTGAGAGCGGCGTGCCGAGCGTCCGGATCGACAACCGGGCGGGCGCGGCGCTCGCGACGCAGCACCTCCTCGACCTCGGGCACCGCACCGTGCACCACGTCGGCGGGCCGGCCGACTGGCCGGAGGCCCGTGACCGGATCGACGGCTGGCGTACGACGCTGTACGCGAACGAGCGGATCGTGCCGCCGGTCGAGCCCGGCGCCTGGACCGCGGACTCCGGCTTCGAGCTCGGCACCGCGCTGGCCAGGGACCCGTCGGTCACCGCGATCTTCTGCGCGAACGACCCGGTGGCGCTCGGCGTCCTGCGGGCGCTGCACGAGGCCGGGCGGCGGGTCCCGGACGACGTCAGCGTGGTCGGGTTCGACGACGTCCCGGAGGCCGGCTACTTCCTGCCGCCGCTCACCACCGTCCGGCAGGACTTCGCCGAGCTGGGCAGGCGAAGCCTCGAGGTGATGTTGAGCCAGTTGAACGAGGACGGTCCGGCTACCCGAGACGTCGACGGCGTGCTGCTGGAGCCGACGCTGGTCGTACGGGGGTCGACGGCGCCACCGCCCGGCTAGGCCTGCTGGAGTTTCCGCTCGAAGAGTTCGAGCAGGTTACGCCAGTGCCGCTCCAGGCCGGTCGGGTCGTAGACCGTGGTGTCCGACATCGTGAAGCCGTGCTCGGTGCCGGGGTAGACCTCCGAGCGGTAGGTCACCCCGGCGGCGTCGAGCGCCTGCTCGAGCGCGGCGACGTCGTCGGGCGTCATCGACGGGTCGTGCTCGGCGTGCCCGAAGTAGAACTCCGCCTGCGCCTTGCCGGCCAGCCGATGCGGGCTGTCGTCCTGGTCGGTGACGAGCCGGCCCGCGTGGAAGCTCGCGACCGCCGCGACCCGGTCGGGGAACGCGGCGGCGGTGACGACCGCGAGCCGGCCGCCCATGCAGTAGCCGGTGATGCCGATCGGGCCGTCGGCCACGTTCGGCTGCGCGGCGAGGAAGTCCAGATAGGCGGTGGCGTCCCGGAGTGCGACGTCCCTGGTCAGTGCCGCGATCAGCGGCATGACCCGGCCGAACGCGGCCTTCCGGCCCTCCTCGGACGTGAGGTCGGCGGCGTCCGACGCCGACGCGGGCCCGCTGCGGTAGAAGACGTTCGGCAGCAGGACGTAAAAGCCGTCGTCGGCGATCGTCCTGGCCATGTCCTGCAGCACTTCGCGCGGACCGAACGCGTCCATGTAGAAGAGCACGGCGGGGAACGTCCCGTTCCCGTCCGGGAAGGCCGCGAACCCGTCGGCAACGCCGTCCGGCGTCGGAATCTGCACTGGCGTGAAGCCCATCGGCCCTCCTGCTCGACCTGGCGAACCCTCATCCTCACCCGTGGAGGTCGCACCCCGGCGCCCGGGGGTCACTCGTCGTCAGGGGCCGCCGTCGGCAGCCGGATCACCATCGTGGTACCCGGGTCGGTGTGGGTCGCACCGATCCGGCCACCGTGCCGCTCGACGATCGCCCGCGTCACGACCAGCCCGAGACCGGTCCCCGGAACACCGCGCTCCCGCGCCGTCGAGGAACGGAAGAACCGCTGGAAGAGCCGGTCGCGCTCGGCGGGCGGGATCCCGATTCCGGTGTCCGCCACGGTCAGCGTCGCGACGCCCGCCTCCTCGACCAGCCGGACCGTGACCCGGCCGCCCTCGTTGCTGTACTTCACCGCGTTCGACAGGACGTTGTCGAGCATCTGCCGGAGCCGCTGCGGATCGCCGTGCAGCCGCAACCGGTCGGGCAGGTCGGCGACGAGGGTCACCGCGCGCCCGTCGGCCGCGGCCCGGACCGCCTCGATGCCTTCCCGGGTCAGCTCGGCGAGGTCGGTGTCCACCGGCCGGATCGTGATGTGCCCGGACTCCAGCCCGGCCAGGTCGAGCAGGTCGTTGATGATCGCGGTCAGGCTCTCGGTGTTCCGGCGAATGACGCCGAGCAACTGCGGCCCGCTGGTGGTCCAGCACTCCGGATCGTCGGTGAGCAGCTGCGCGTACGTGGTGATCGACGTCAGCGGCGTCCGCAGTTCGTGCCCGACCAGCGCGAGGAAGTCGTCCTTGGTGCGGGCCAGCTGGAGCGCGAGCTCCTCGGCCCGCCGCCGCTCCAGGTAGTGCCCGAGGTGAGCCGCGATGCCGACCAGGTGCGCGGTGAGCGCCACCCGGTCCTCGTCCAGGGTGTCCGCGTAGAGCGCGAGGACGCCGACCACGGCCTCGGCGCTGCGCACCGGCACCGCGAGCGCGGTCCGCAGCCGGCGGCGGGCCGCTCCCTCGACGTCGAACCGGCTCTCGGTCGCGATGTCGGGCACCCAGACCGGCTCGCCGCGGAGCCACGTCGTTCCGGCCAGCCCCTCACCGCGACCGAGCTGCGTGGACATCAGGCCCGGCCGGTCGAGGTCCCCGTCCGTCCAGGACGCCGCCGGGCGCAACACCTCCGGCACCGGATCGACCAGCCACAACTCCGCGTGCGGCCAGTGCAGCGACCGGGCGACGGCGTCCACCACCTGACGGGCCGCGTCGGCGACCCGATCGGCCTCAACCAGCGCGCGGGACACCGCCAGCGCGCACTCCTGGAAGCGTTGCGCCCGGCGCTGTTCGGTGACGTCGTGGAGCGCGACGACGACGCCCATCACCGCACCGGCGACCGTGATCCGCTCGGCGTTGGCGACCAGCATCCGCGGTGGACGGCCGGGCCGGAGCAGCCGGAGGTCGACGTCCCGGACCGGCTCACCGGCCAGCGCGCGGGCGGTCGGGTGCCGCTCGCTGGTGAGCGGCCGCCCCTCCCCGTCCCGCAGGTGGTCGACGGCGATCGCCGCGGCGTCGGGCGGCAATTCGCCGTCGAGGTCGAGCATCCGGAGCAGCGCGGTGTTGCCGAACATCGTGCAACCCGCGGCGTCGCAGGCGAACACCGCGGTGTCGAGGCTGTCGAGCAGCGCCTGCAGGAACAGGCTGTGCGGCCCGGCCTCCGGCGCGTCCGGGTCCCGTCCGGTCAATTCTGACGGGGTGGGCGTCGTCAGCGCCGGAAGCCGGGCGGCTCGGGCGGCGACGCCCTGCAACGCGCCGACGTCGGCCGCCGACCAGTCGCGCGTCCGGGCGTCCACCGCGCAGACGACGCCGACCACCCCACCGTCCGGGCCTCGCAGCGGGACGCCCATGTAGGCGGCGACCCGAACCGAGGCCCCGCTCGGCCGGGACCGGGGGTCGTCGCCGGTGTCCCCGACGACGACCGGTGCTCCGCTCGCGACGACGTCCTGGCAGAACGACTCGGTCACCAGGATGCGGCGGGACGCGGACAGTGGCGGGGTGAGACCGTGCGCCCCGACGAATCGGATCCACTCCCCGTCGACGAGCGTGACCAACCCGATCGGCACGTCGACCGCCGCAGCGGCGGCGCGGGCGACCGCATCCAATTCGTCGCTCGGCGCGACTGACGGTGCTGCCACGGTCCGGAGCCCCCGATCGTCGCGAATATCACTTTCGCGTACAAAAGGGAAGCCTATCAAGGCTTTCGGTGCTTATCATCGCACCTTGGCGCCATACACCTTTTCGACCTTCAGTGTCATCAGCACGCGTCGGTCGGAGACCATCACCGAGCGGTACTCGTCCCAGTCCGGGTGCTCGCCCGCGGCGGCACGGTAGTAGTCGACGAGAGCCTCGACCTCGGGGCCCTGCGGGTCGGTGCCGGGGCCGATGAGCGTCACGGTGCCCTCGGCGGTCGCCCACGCCCAGCCGTCCGCGCTCGTCACCTCGAGCGATGCCCGGGGGTCGCGGCGGAGGTTCGCGGTCTTGGCGCGGCCCTCGGTGATCGACACGTAGATGACGCCGGCCTCACGGTCGTAGTACGGGGTGACCGGGGAGAGCTGGGGCCGGCCGTCGGCCTTGATCGTGGCGAGCACGCCGAGGCGGCTCTCGGCGAGGAGAGCGTGCAGGTCCAAACCTGTGGCAGCAGTCATACTCGCGGCAACCCACCGGCCGGGGCCGGGTATTCCGACGATCACCGCGCTTCACGACGCCGGGCGCCCCGGCCGGAGCCGGGGCGCCCGAAGGGTAGGCGGTTCAGCGCCGCCGGGCGAGCGTCGTGGCGAGCGCGACCGTGCGCGGCCAGCGGCCCCAGGCGATCAGTGCGAAGAGGACGCCGAGGACGAGCGGCGTCGCGAGGTAGGCCGCCTCGTCGAGGACGACGACCTGGACGAACGCCGCGCCGAGCATCAGCGCGACCAGACCGATCGCCGCGGGACCGGCCAGGGCACCCACGAGCAGCCCCAGGCCACCGGCCACCTCGACCACGCCCACGAAGTACCGCAGCCAGTCACCGGCGCCGATGTCGTCGAAGAGCTGCACCGCGGTCGCCTCGCCGAACAACTTCGGCAGCCCCGAGGCCACGGCCATGAACAGTCCGAGCAGAACCTGCGCGACCCAGAGCGTGCGGTTGATCGGGCGAGTGCGGTCGGCGGCGACGTTCAACGTGGTCATGACGACCAGTCCTCTCGAGAGTTTCGGGGCGCCGTCCGTTCGGCGCTCGACCCGGCTGTGCCGTGCTCGAAGCAAGCTTGCAAAAAACAAGCAGACTTTGTCAAGCGAAGTATGCGGTAGGATCGAGAGCATGACGCAGCAACGGGCTTACGGGCAGTTCTGTGGATTGGCCCGCGGGCTGGAGATCGCCGGCGAGCGCTGGGCGCTGCTGATCGTCCGGGACCTGCTGGTCGGGCCCCGGCGATACACCGACCTACGCCGCGGGTTGCCGCGGATCCCGACGAACATCCTGGCCGCGCGGTTGAAGGAGCTGGAGGCCGCCGGCGTCGTCGAGCGGACCGTGCTCCCCCGCCCGGCCGGGTCGGTGGTGTACCGGCTGACCGAGTACGGCGCGGACCTGGAACCGGTGGTGATCGCGCTGAGCCGGTGGGGCGCTCGCGCGCTCGGCGAGCCACGCGAGGAGGAGATCGTCACCCCCGCGTCGATGATCATGGCGATGCGGACGACGTTCCGCGCCGAGCGCGCCGAGGGCGTGACCGTCGACTACGAGCTACGGATGGGCGAGATCGCCCTGCACCTGCGGGTCGAGGACGGGGCGCTCGCCGCCGCGGAGGGGCCGAGCCCGGAGCCGGACCTGGTGATCGAGGCGGGCCCGGCGATCCGTGCGCTGATGGCGCGGGAGGTGACGCCGAAGGAGGCGATCGCGGACGGCTCGGTCGCGGTCACCGGCGATCCGGCGCTGCTCGACCGCTTCGTCGAGCTGTTTGCGATTTAAGGGCTCCGGGGTGGCTCGGCATCGTTCGGCCGGAGGGTGCGGGGCGGACCTACACTCGGCGGCGTGAACGCGTTCGGCCACCTGCCCCGTGCGGTGGTGACGCTTGCCTGTCTTGCCGGCCTGATACTGCTGGCTCAACCCCACGCGGGCGGTGGCGCGCTCACGTTCGTCGCGGTGGCGCTGGTCGCCGCGCTCGCGTTCCGCCGGTACGGCGTCCGGCTGTCCGTGCCGACACCGGCCCGCCTCGCCGCCGGCGCACGGCGCGCCGAGTACCGGGGCGCGCCACGTCTGCGCGACCCGGACGCCCGCGGCCGGCTGTCCCGCCCTCGCGCACCCTCCGCGGCTCCGGCCGCGTAGCGCCGCCCCTCCCCCGCTGCCCGCCGCGCCTCGCGTGGCCGGCCAGTACGGACGTGCGCGCACGCGGCCCTCCGCCTCGTCCGTCGCCGGCCCCGGAGGGTCCTCATGTCGTTCGGTTTGCCCGTCTCGCTCGCCTACTCCGTCGTCGAGTCTGCGTCCACCCTGCTCAGCCCACTCTTCGGCGGCGCCGCGACCGCCGCCGCGATCGTGCTCGCCACCGCGCTCGTCCGGTTGCTGCTCATCCCGCTGACGTTCCGCCAGATCGCGGTCGAGCGGCGTCGCGCCCGGCTCGCGCCCCAGGTGACGACGCTCCGCGGCAAACATCGCGACGACCCGCTGCAGGCCGCGACCGAGGTCGCCGCGCTCTACCGCGCCGAGGGCGTCGGGGCGCTGCCCACGCTGCTGCCGCTGCTGGTCCAGGCGCCGTTCTTCCTGACGCTCTACTCGCTGTTCACCGCCTCCACGGTGGACGGCGCGCCCAACGCGCTCCTCGGCCACGCGCTGGGCGGCGTCCCGCTCGGTGACCATTGGCGCGACGGCGCGCTGCTCGGCGTCCACGGCCTGGTCTTTGCGGTTGTTCTGGGGTTGTTCGTGGTGACGGCCACCGTCACCGCACGCCGGCTGCGCCGGCTGGGCCAGCCGGCCTGGCTGAGCTACATCCCGTTCGTGTCGGTCGTGTTCGCGGCGACGGTTCCGCTGGCTGCTGCGCTCTACTTGCTCACCAGCACAATCTGGACGACGCTCGAGAACGTGTTGCTGCGCGACCGGCTCATCCGTCCGCCAGCGTGACGACGAGTACCTCGCCGGGCTCGGTCCCGGCTCGGGCCACCTCCGAGCCGTCCGGCGCCCACAGCGCGGAACCACCGGCGGCCGGATCGAAGCCGCCGCCGGTCGACCCGGCGTAGCTCGCGATCGCCACCCATATCCGGTGCGCGGCGGTGATCCGGCGCGCCCGGGCGGGCTGGACCCCGGCGTCCTCCCTCGTCTCCAGCACCCCGGCGAGCAGCGCGTCGATGCCCAGCGCAGCGGTGTCCGCGGCGTGCTGCGGTACCCCGGTGTCCTTGCAGATCGCGAGTCCGAGGCGCCACCCGTCGACGTCGAGAACGACCGGCCCCGGCCCGGGCGTGTAGTGCTCGGGCTCCGCCCCACCGAGGTACTGCTTGCGGTACGCGACCCGGACGCCGTCGCCCTCGACCGCGAGCATGCCGATCGACCGCCGGTCGCCGCTCTCGACCGGCGCCCCGGCCAGCGCCAGCGTTCCGGTCGCGGCGCAGGCGTCGACCAGCGGGGCGAGCCGCGGATCATCCGTCACCAGCGGCAGCGCGGCGAACTCGTACCCGGTCAGCGACATCTCCGGGAACACAACGACCCGAGCGCCCGCCGACCGCACCGCCTCCGCGTGCGCGGCGACGTTCCCCTCGACGTCGAACGACGTCAGCCACGGCTGCGCCAGCCCGAGCACCAGCTCCGGTTTCATCGGTCGCTGCCGAGGCGCTGGGCAAGCCCGTCGAGCAGCAGGTCGAGTGCGGCCGGGTAGGCGCTCCCGCGCATCGTCTCGGCCAGCGCGGTCGCCGCGGAGGCGATGTGCGGGTGCGTGTCCGGCGACAGCCGCGCGTAGACGTCGGTCCAGACCGCGTCGTCGGCGTCCTCGGTGCCGCGGGGCAGCGCGAACGCCGCGGCGTCCAGCGCGGCGAAGCCCAGCGTGAGGTCGATGAACGCGTGGTAGTGCCGCGCGGCGTCGTCCGGGGCGAATCCGGCCGAGCGCAGCACGCCCAGGCCCAGCTCGACCACCCGGATCTCGTGCGGTCGTCCGGTGACCCGGGACGCGGTGAGGACGGCGGTGCGCGGCTGCGCCACCGACGCCGAGTGGATCCGCAGCCCGAGTTCGCGCAGCGTCTGCCGCCAGTCGGGGCCCGGCGTGAAGTCGGAGAGGTACTTGCCGATCAGGTCGTCGGCGACGGCGCGCACCAGGTCGTCGGTGTTCCGGAAGTAGCGGTAGATCGCCGACGGGTCGGCTCCCAGCGCCGCGCCGAGACGCCGGACGCTGAGCCCTTCGGCGCCGTGCTCGCGGACCAGCCGGATCGCGGTCTGCACGATCAGGTCCTGGCTCAGCACGGTTCCGCTCTTGGTCGGCCGGTGGCGTCGCCGGGTCGTCGTCATCCGCTCGGACATCGCGGCTCCTTCGGGTCGGCGGCGCCTTATGACAACAGTATTGACCCTAACGCCTCTCCGTCGGTTCGATCTGCCGTATGGACGACCAGCCAGCATTGACCCGCTCCCTCGGCGTCGTCGACGGTGTCGTCATCGCCGCGTCCAGCACCGCCGCCACCACCAGCATCGCGATCGGCACCGGCGTGCTGGCCTCGATCGTCGGACGGCAGGTGCCGATCCTGCTGTTCCTGGCGTTCCTCCCGATCCTGGGCATCGCCGGCGCCTACGCCCGGCTGAACCGCTCCGAGCAGAACTGCGGCACCGGCTACACCTGGGTCGGCCGCACGATGGGGCCGTGGCTGGGGTTCCTGGCCGGCTGGATCCCGCTGGCGGGCACCGTCATCTTCCTCGCGTATACGACCGCGATCACCGGGTCGCTACTGATCCAGTCGGCCGAGAAGCTCGGCTTCACCGCGCTGGACCCGAACTCGACCGCGCAGTGCACGGCGCTAGGCCTAGGCGTGCTCGCGCTGCTCACCTGGACCGCCGTGCTCGGGGTCTCGCACGCGGCCCGGTTCCAGAAGTACCTGCTGATCTTCGAGTACGTCGTGCTGGCGGCGTTCTGCGGCTGGGGACTCGTCGTCGGTGACCAGGGCTTCTCGCTGTCCTGGCTCAACCCGTTCGCGATCGACTCCGCGTCGGCGCTGGCCCAGGGCCTGGTGCTCGCGGTGTTCTTCTTCTGGGGCTGGGACTCCGCGTTCAGCGTCACCGAGGAGACCCGCAATCCGGGCGACGCGGCCCGCGGCGGGTACATCGCGCTGTTCACGATGCTCGGCCTGTTCCTGCTCGGCGCGATCGCATTCCAGCGGGTGCTGTCCACCGACGAGTTGGTTACCAACGGCGCGCAGGGCCTGACGTACTTCGGGGCGAAGCTCGCGCCGGAGCCGTGGGCCACGCTGCCGCTGCTCGCGCTGATGTTCTCCGCGGTCGCGTCGGTGCAGGCCGGGGTGATCCCGACCGCGCGGCTCGCGCTGGCGATGAGCCGCGACCGGACGCTCGGCCCGATCTGGGCGCGGCTCTCGCGCCGCGGCACCCCGGCGGCCGGGACCATCGTGATGGCGGTGATCGCCGGCTTCGTCGCCGTGCTCGCGTTCGCGATCCCGACGCTGAGCGAAGCGATCCTCGCCGCGGTGAACACGATCGGGCTGCTCGTCGCGCTGTACTACGGGCTGACCGCGATCACCGCCGCGGTCCGGTTCCGCGGGCTGTTGCGCGGCGGGATCCGGGAAGCGCTCGGCGCGGTCGTGGTGCCGCTGGTCTCCGGGATCGTGCTGCTCGCGCTCGGCGTCTATCTCGCCGGGTACTACGCGACGCTGAGCACCGAGTGGGCGATCGGCGCCGACAACGGCTGGTTCAGCCTCGCCGCGCCGGGCGTCGTCCTGCTGCTGGGGCTGGTGGTTGCCGCCGTCGCGAAATGGCACCGCCGCTCGCCGTACTTCACCCGGCGCTCGGCGTCCACCGAAGACACCCTCGCACCGACGATCGGACACTGAACCACATGACCGAACTCACCGCTGACCTGCTCTTCACCGGAGGGCCGGTGCAGCGCACCGACCCCGCCCGCAGCCGGGCGAGCGCGCTCGCCGTCCGCGACGGCCGCATCCTCGCCGTCGGTCACGATCTCGACGGCCTGATCGGACCGAAGACCGAGGTCGTCGACCTCGCCGGACGGCTGCTGCTGCCCGGCTTCCAGGACGCGCACATCCACGCGGTGATGGGCGGGCTCGAGCTCGGCCAGTGCGACCTCACCGGCACCACCGACCTGGACGAGTACGTGCGGCGGATCCGCCGGTACGCCGACGAGCACCCGGACGCCGGGTGGATCGTCGGCAGCGGCTGGTCGCTGGAGACGTTCCCGGGCGGTGTGCCGACCGCGGAGATGCTCGACCGCGTCGTCGCCGACCGGCCGGTGTTCCTCACCAACCGCGACCACCACGGCGCCTGGGTCAACACGCTCGCGCTGGAGCGCGCCGGCCTCAGCCGGGACACCCCGGACCCGGCCGACGGCGTGATCAACCGGGACGCCGACGGTAACCCGGTGGGGGCGCTGCAGGAGGGGGCGGTCGCGCTGGTCGGCGCCGTCGTGCCCGCGGTGACCGCCGCCGACCGGCTGGCCGGACTGCTGCGGGCCCAGACGTTGCTGCACTCGCTCGGCATCACCGCCTGGCAGGACGCTCTCGTCGGCGGGTCCAACGGATATCCGGACGTCTCGGACGCCTACCTCACGGCGGCGCGGGACGGGCTGCTCACGGCGAGCGTCGTCGGCGCGCTCTGGTGGGACCGCGACCGGGACGCGTCGCAGATCCCCGAGCTAGTGGAGCGGCGCGAGCGGCTCACGGTCGGCCGGCTGCGCTGTTCGACGGTGAAGGTCATGCAGGACGGCGTCGCGGAGAACTTCACCGCCGCGATGACCGCTCCGTATCGCGACGCCTGCGGCTGCGCCACGACGAACGCGGGGCTGAGCTTCGTCGATCCGGACGCGTTGCGCGGGTACGTGACCGCGCTGGACGCCCTCGACTTCCAGGTCCACTTCCACGCGCTCGGCGACCGGGCGGTCCGGGAGGCGCTGGACGCCGTCGCCGCCGCCCGCGCCGCGAACAGTTTCCGCGACACCCGGCCGCACCTGGCGCACCTCCAGGTCGTTCACCCGTCCGATGTTCCCCGGTTCCGGCAGCTCGGTGCGTCGGCGAACCTGCAGGCGCTCTGGGCCACCCACGAGCCGCAGATGGACGAGCTGACGATCCCGTACCTCGGCGGGGACCTCGCGCGCCACCAGTACCCGTTCGGCGACCTGCTGCGGGCCGGCGCGACGCTGGTCGCCGGCAGCGACTGGCCGGTGTCGAGCGCCGACCCGCTGCAGGCGATCCACGTCGCGGTCAACCGCGCGCTGCCCGGCTCGGACGCCGAGCCGTTCCTGCCCGAGCAGCGGCTCGACCTCGGCGCCGCGCTCACCGCCTACACCGCGGGCAGCGCCTACGTGAACCACCTGGACGACACCGGCTCGCTGCGCGTCGGGAATCGCGCGGACCTCGTCGTCCTCGACCGCGACCCGTTCGAGGGTCCCGCCGACGAGATCGCGGCCACCCGGGTCGCGCAGACCTATGTCGACGGCGCCCGCGTCTTTGTCTCGGACTCGGAGAGGTAACCATGCACAAGTCCCTGGTCGACGTCGAGCACGGTTCATTCTGGCTGGAGGACCCCGGCCGACCGTTACCGCTGCCCGCGCTGACCGCGGACACCTCGTGCGACCTGGCGGTGGTCGGAGGCGGGTACACCGGGCTCTGGACCGCGCTGATCGCCAAGGAGCGCGACCCCTCGCTGGACGTCGTCCTGCTGGAGGGCGCGCGGATCGGCCACGCGGCCTCGGGCCGGAACGGCGGGTTCTGCGCGGCCAGCCTCACGCACGGGTTGGCGAACGGGCTGGCGCGGTGGCCGGCCGAGTTGGCCGAACTGGAGCGGCTCGGTGCGGAGAACCTGCAGGCGATCGAGGACACGCTGGCCCGCTACGGCATCGACGCCGAGTGGGAGCGGACCGGGGAACTGGACGTCGCGACCGAGCCGTACCAGCTGCCGGGGCTGCGCTCCGCGGTCGAACTGGCCGCGGACCACGGTGTCGAGCTGGAGTACCTGGACGCTTCGGAGGTCCGGGCCGAGGTGGCGTCGCCGACGTTCCTGGGCGGGGTGTGGAACCGGCGGGGCGTCGCGATGGTGCACCCGGCGAAGCTCGCGTGGGGGCTGGCGGAGGTGTGTCGTCGGCTCGGGGTGCGGGTGTACGAGCTCTCACCGGTGCTGTCGATGTCGGGGACGTCGTTGCGCACCCCCCGGGCGGTGGTGCGAGCTCGGACGGTGGCGCTGGGGACCAACGTGTTCCCGTCGCCGCTCGCCCGGGTCCGTCCGTTCGTGATCCCGGTCTACGACTACGCGCTGATGACCGAGCCGCTCTCGGAGTCACAGCTCCGGGAGGTCGGGTGGCGCAACCGGCAAGGTCTCGGTGACTCCGGCAACCAGTTCCACTACTTCCGGCTCACCGCCGACAACCGGGTGCTCTGGGGCGGATACGACGCGATCTACCACTTCGGTGGCCGGGTCCGCGCGCGGTACGACTCGCGTGAGGCCACGTACGAGACGCTGGCGACGCAGTTCTTCGCGACGTTCCCGCAGCTGGAAGGGTTGCGGTTCACCCACGCCTGGGGCGGAGCGATCGACACGTGCACGCGGTTCTCGGCGTTCTTCGGCACCGCGCGGTCGGGCCGGGTCGCGTACGCGCTCGGGTACACCGGCCTGGGGGTCGGGGCGAGCCGGTTCGGCGCCGAAGTGATGCTCGATCTGCTCGCCGGGGAGTCCACGGAGCGGACGCGGACGCGGATGGTGCGGTCGACGCCGCTGCCGTTCCCGCCGGAGCCACTGCGGTACGTGGGTGTCGGGCTCACGCGCCGGTCGCTGATCGCGGCCGACGGCGCCGCCGGGCGCCGCAACCCGTGGCTCCGCGCCATGGACGCGATCGGCTTCGGCTTCGACAGCTGACGCGGTGCCGCGGTGCGCGCGGCGCCGGGCGCACAGCGCCGGGCCGTGCCGCCGCGGCGCGGGCCCTGGCCCGCGGGCCAGGGCCCCCGCGCTACTCGCGGACGCCGCCCTCGGCGAGTAGGCGAGCCACGGGCAGCGTCGCCGCCCCGAGCGCGACGGCGTCCGTTCCCAACGAACACAGCTCGATCGACGCCTGCGCGAACGGACGCCGCATCGCCTGGCCCGCCGCCGCGGCCCGGATCTCCGGCAGCAACCCCCCGAGCGCGATCCCGGCCCAGCCGCCGATCACCACCCGCTCCGGGTTGAACAGGTTGATCAGGTTCGCCACCCCGGCGCCCAGGTAGCGCGCGGTCTCGGCCAATATCTCCTCGGCAGCGGGATCCGCGAGCACCGCGGCCAGCTGCGACTCCTCGTCCGGCCCGTCCACCCGGAGGCCCGCTTCGCGCGCCCTGGCGATGATCGCCTCCGCGCCGACGTACGCCTCCAGGCACCCGCGCGCCCCGCACCGGCACTCCCGGCCGTCGTACCGAAGCGTCGTGTGCCCCCACTCCCCCGCGCTGCTCGACGCGCCCCGGTACGTGCGGCCGTCGGCCACGATCGCCGCCCCGACCCCGGAGCCGACCAGCGCGAACGCTGCGTGCCGCGCACCGCGTCCGGCACCGAACCAGTGCTCGGCCTGCCCCCAGGTCTTGGCGCCGTTGTCGAGGTGCAGCGGCAGGGCGGTGCCCGCCCGCAACAACCGCTCCAGCGGGACGGCGTCCCAAGCCAGCGTTTGAGCGTGCACCACCGCCTCGGGACCCTGTTCGACCATGCCCGACACCCCGATGCCGACCCCGAGGACCTCGGCGTCGGAGACGCCCGCGGATTCCGTCACGGCCGCCAGGCCGGTCAGCACGTGCCGGACGACGGTCGGCGCCGCCAGGTCCTCCAGCGGGTAGTCCGCCTTGGCCAGCGGTGTCATCGCCAGGTCGAACAGCTCGACCCGGACGCGCGTCTCCCCGACGTCGACCCCGACGACCGTCGCGAACCGGGGCGCCACCCGGAGCAGGATTCGCGGCCGGCCTCCGTCGGACTCCACCGCCCCGGCCTCGGCGACCAGACCGTCGTCCATCAGGTCGGCCACCACGTTGCTCACCGCGGCCTGGCTCAGCCGGCAGCGCTCGGCGAGCTCCTGACGGCTGAGCGGCCCGTCGAGGAAGAGCGCGGTGAGCAGCCCCGAGCGGTTCTGCCGCCGGAGCGCCCGGTTCGTCGCGCGCCCGTGGCTCGCTCGCCCCTGTTCCACCTGGTCCCACCCTGCTTCTCCGCCGCACCCGGCCGTCGTCACTGTACGAGGCAGCCCAACCGCCCTTGGGCAACACTTTAATAACGCCTTGAATTAAGTAGTGAACAAAGTGCCGAACAGCACTTTAGAGTCCGCTGCACCAAACCTCTGGGCCGCTCGGCCCGGGTTCCGCTCGCACCGGACCCCGGAACCCTCGCCGAGCCGGCCGGCGTCCCTGGAAAGGACACCTTGTGTTCAAGCGACGATTAGCCGCCGTTGCCGTCGGAGCGTTGCTGGCGTCCACACTGGCCAGTTGCGGAGACTCGGACAGCGCTGACAATGACGCCAAGACCCTCACCTACTGGGCCAGCAATCAGAGCACCAGCCTGGAGAAGGACGCCGAGATCCTCCAGCCGGAGCTCGACAAGTTCGAGAAGCAGACCGGAATCAAGGTCAAGCTCGAGGTCGTCCCCTGGTCCGACCTGCTCAACCGCCTGCTCGCCGCCGCCACCAGCGGCCAGGGCCCGGACGTCGTCAACATCGGGAACACCTGGTCGGCGTCCCTGCAGGCCACCGACGCGTTCGTCCCGTTCGACGACGCGACGCTGGACAAGATCGGCGGCAAGGACCGGTTCGTCAAGGCCGCGCTCGCGGCCGCCGGTGCCGAGGGCAAGCCCCCGACGGCGGTGCCGATCTACTCCCTCGCCTACTCGCTCTACTACAACAAGAAGATGTTCGCCGAGGCCGGCATCGCGAACCCGCCGACGACCTGGGAACAGCTGGTCGCCGACGGCAAGAAGCTGACCAAGGACGGCAAGTGGGGCCTGGCGATCGAGGGTGCTCACGTCTCCGAGAACTCGCACCACGCGTTCACGTTCTCCCAGCAGTACGGCGGCGAGTGGTTCGACGCGTCCGGCAAGCCGACGTTCGACACCCCGGAGAACGCGCAGGCCATCAAGCGGTACATCGACTTCATCGCGGTGGACAAGATCGCCAACCCCGGTAACGCCGAGTATGCACAGAACCAGTCGGTCGCCGACTTTGCCAACGGCAAGGCCGCGATGCTGCTCTGGCAGGCGGTCGGGTCGCAGCTCACGCTACGCAACATGAAGCCGGAGGATTGGGGCGTCGCACCGGTGCCGTTCCTGGCCAGCCCGCCGGCCGGGGGCAAGAAGATCAACAGCATGGTCGCCGGCATCAACATCGCGATCTTCAAGCACTCGAAGAACCAGCAGGGAGCGCTGGACTTCGTGAAGTTCATGACGAGCGACGAGGAGCAGACGCTGCTCAACAAGACCTACGGCTCGCTGCCGTCGGTCACCACGGTGTCCAGCGACCCGGCGTTCGCGCAGCCGGAGCAGAAGGCGATCCAGGAGGCGCTGGCCACGTCCGCGGCCCCGCTGCCGCAGGTGCCTCAGGAGAGCCAGTTCGAGACGCTCGTCGGCACGCTGATGAAGGACCTCTTCGCCGAGGCCGCCGAGGGCAAGAGCCCGACGGTCGCCGAGATCCAGGACAAGCTCAAGCAGGCCCAGGAGCAGGTGAAGTAAGGCGCCTGCCGACGGCCCGGGGCGCGTCGTGCGCCCCGGGCCGTCGTCGCGAGAGGACACCTTTGTTATGACAGCGACCGTCTCGGCGCCCGACGAGGCGCCACCGGACCCCGGCACCCCGCCGCGCCGCAAGCGCCGCCGGACTCCGGCCCTGCCCTACCTGCTGCTGGTCCCGGCGATCGTGCTGGAGCTGGCGGTCCACGTGATCCCGATGCTCACCGGCATCTGGATGAGCCTCAAAGAACTCACCCAGTTCCACATCCGCGACTGGGGCGGCGCACCGTTCGTCGGCCTGGACAACTACCGGGTCACGCTCGACGTCAACAGCGCGACCGGCAAGGAGCTGCTGCACTCGTTCTGGGTGACGATCGCCTACACGGTGCTGGTCGTCGCGCTCTGTTACGCGATCGGCCTCGCCGCCGCCGTCGTGCTGCAGCGCCCGTTCCGCGGCCGCGCGCTACTGCGAACGCTCTTCCTGACGCCGTACGCGCTGCCGGTCTACACCGCGGTGATCGTCTGGGGCTTCCTGCTGCAGCGGGACACCGGCGCGCTCAACCACGTCCTGGTCGACCAGCTGGGCCTGGTCGACGAGCGTCCGTTCTGGCTGATCGGCGGCAACAGCTTCTGGTCGCTGGTGGTGGTCGCGCTCTGGAAGCAGTGGCCGTTCGCGTTCCTCTGCCTGATGGCGGGCCTCCAGGGCATCCCGCAGGACCTCTACGAGGCGGCCTACATGGACGGCGCGGGTTTCTGGCGCCGGCTGCGGGCGGTGACGCTGCCGAGGCTGCGCCCGGTCAACCAGGTGCTGCTGCTGGTCCTGTTCCTCTGGACGTTCAACGACTTCAACACCCCCTACGTCCTGTTCGGCAAGGGTGCTCCGGACCAGGCCGACCTGATCTCGATCCACATCTACAACAGCTCGTTCGTGACGTGGAACTTCGGGATCGGCTCGGCGATGTCGGTGGCGTTGCTGGTCTTCCTGGCCGCCGTCTCCGCCGTCTACCTGTTCTTCACCCGGAAGGTGAGGTCCGATGCGTGAGACCACTGCCGAGCGCTGGTCCCGCTACGTCATCCTGACGCTGCTGAGCCTGTTCGTGCTCGTTCCGCTCTACGTCATGCTGACGACCGCGATCAAACCGCTCGAGGACGTCCGGGATTCGTTCACCTGGATCCCGAACCGGCCGTCGGTCGAGGCGTTCGTCGACATGTGGGAGACCGTGCCGCTCGGCCGGTATCTGGTGAACAGCCTCGTCGTCTCGACGCTGGCGGCGTTGTTGTCGGTAGCGATCGCGATTCTCGCCGCGTACGCCACCAGCCGCTGGCGGTTCCGCGGCCGTGGGCTTTTCCTGGCGAGCGCGCTCTCCACCCAGATGTTCCCGGGGATTCTGTTCCTGCTGCCGCTGTTCCTGCTCTACGTCAACATCGGCAGGGCGACCGGAATCGAGCTGTACGCCAGCCGCACCGGCCTGGTCATCACCTATTTGACGTTCTCGCTGCCGTTCTCGATCTGGATGCTCGTCGGGTACTTCGACGCGATCCCGCGAGAACTCGACGAGGCCGCGGCCGTGGACGGTGCCGGGCCGATGCGGATCCTGTTCCGCGTGCTGCTGCCGACCGCCGTGCCGGGCATTCTCGCGGTCGCCGTCTACGCGTTCATGACGGCCTGGGGTGAGGTGCTGTTCGCGTCGGTGATGACCGACGAGAACACCCGGACGGTGGCCGTCGGCCTGTCCGGCTATTCGACGCAGTACGACGTCTATTGGAACCAGATCATGGCCGCCTCGCTCGTCGTGAGCATTCCGGTGGTGGCCGCGTTCCTGTTCCTGCAGAAGTACTTCGTCGCGGGACTCACCGCCGGGGCGGTCAAGTGACACCTGTAGGAGAAAAGTTGCACCATCTTTCTCATTTGTCGTCGGACTTCGTCTGGGGCGCGGCGACCGCGGCGTTCCAGATCGAGGGAGCAGTCGACGCCGACGGCCGTTCCCCCTCGATCTGGGACACGTTCGGCCGCGTACCCGGAGCGATCGCGAACGGCGACACCGGCGACGTCGCCTGCGACCACTATCACCGCTGGCCGGAGGACATCGGGCTGCTGCGCGAGCTGGGCGTCGACGCGTATCGGTTCTCGGTCGCCTGGCCGCGGGTGATCCCGACCGGTACCGGCGCGGTGAACCCGAAGGGGTTGGCGTTCTACGACCGGCTGGTCGACGAATTGCTCGACGCGGGGATCCGGCCGTTCGTCACGATGTACCACTGGGACCTCCCCCAGGTGCTGCAGGACAAGGGCGGCTGGCCGGTGCGCGACACCGCGGAGGCGCTGGCCGACTACGCCGCGGCGGTCGCCGGCGCGCTCGGCGACCGCGTCACCGACTGGTGCACGGTGAACGAGCCGCTCTGCGTCGCGTGGATCGGCCACCTCGACGGCACGATGGCGCCGGGGATCCGGGATCTGCGGCTGGCCGTGGACGCGTCCCACCACGTCCTACTCGGCCACGGCCTGGCCACCCAGGCGATCCGGGCGAACGCGTCGGCGGCGCCGAACGTCGGCGTCGTGCTGAACCTCAGCCCGGCCGACCCGGCGACCGATGATCCGGCCGACGCCGCCGCGGCGGTCCGCAGCGACGGGCACACGAACCGCTGGTGGCTCGATCCGCTCTACGGCCGGGGTTACCCGCAGGACATGGTCGACGTCTACGGCTACGAGCCACCGGTCCGCGCCGGTGATCTGGAGACGATCGCGACGCCGACCGATTTCCTCGGCGTCAACTACTACTTCCGGGCCGTGGTCACCGACGACCCGGCCGGGCCCGCGCCGTTCGCCCGGCAGGTCGAGGTGCCCGGCGCGCGGCAGACCGCGATGGGCTGGGAGGTCTCCGCGTCCGGGCTGGAGCGGACGCTGACCCGGGTGACCCGCGACTACGGTCCGGGCCGGATCTACGTCACCGAGCAGGGTTCGGCCTGGCCGGACGTCGTCGAGCCGGACGGAAGCATCCAGGACAAGGAGCGCGTCGACTACCTCGAGCAGCACCTGGAGGCGATCAACGCGGCGGTGGCCGAGGGGGTGCCGCTGGCCGGGTACTTCGTCTGGTCGCTGCTGGACAACCTCGAGTGGGCCTACGGCTACGACAAGCGTTTCGGCCTCGTCCACGTCGACTACGCCACCCAGCAGCGCACGATGAAAGCCAGCGGCCGGCGCTACGCGGAAATCGTGCGGGACTTCCGGGCGTCACGCGGGTAAACCCTGTCGAGCGTGAGACTTCGTCCGGGATACGGTTCGGAGTCCTCGCAAGTGTGCCCCTGCCCGGATTGACCCGGTTGCTCGAAGGAACGCGATGTCTGTTGATGCCCAGGCTGTGTCCGCACTCCCCCGAGCGACCGTCGTAGCCTGGCGCAACGCCGTCTTCGCGGTCTTCGCGATCAACGGGGTGGCGCTTGCCACGTGGATGTCGCGGGTGCCCGCCGTCCGGGACTCCCTGGGTGCCACCACTGCCGAGATGGGCTGGATCGTCTTCGCGATCGCGGCCGGGTCCATCGTCGGGTTGACCTCGGCCAGCCACCTGCTGGCCTGGGCCGGATCCCGCCGCACGATCGCCGGCTCGGTGATCGTCGGCGCGGCCGGCCTGGCGATCGTCGGGCTCGGAGCGTCCGCGGCCGGGCACGGCGCCCTCGTCGTGCTCGGCCTGGCGCTGCTCGGCGGCGGCATGGGAATGTGCGACGTCGCGATGAACGTCGAGGGCGCGGCCGCCGAGCGTGCGCTCGGCCGCACCGTGATGCCGCTGTTCCACGCCGCGTTCAGCGGCGGCACGATCGCCGGTGCCGGCCTCGGCGCGCTCGCCGAGTGGGGCGATCTCTCGACTGCCGCGCACTTCGGCGCGGTCGCGGTCCTGTCGATGGTTGCTGTCGTGCTCTCGGTGCGGTTCCTTCATCTGGACGCTCTGGGCGCGGCCACCGCATCGTCGGACGAGCCACATTTGGGCTGGCGCGACCGGCTCGGGCTGTGGACCGACCGCGGAACGCTGCTGATCGGGTTGATCGTGCTCGGCATGGCGTTCGCGGAGGGGTCGGCGAACGACTGGCTGGCGCTGGCCATGGTCGACGGGCATTCGGTGGACAACTCGACCGGCGCGGTGATCTACGGCGTGTTCGTCACCGCGATGACGGTCGGGCGCATCGGTGGCGTGTTCGTCCTCGACCGGTTCGGCCGGGTGCCGGTGCTCCGAGCGACGACGGCGCTCGCGGTCGCCGGTCTGCTGATCGTGATCTTCGTGCCGTCGGCGGCGGTGGCGACCGTCGGCGTCGTGCTGTGGGGGCTCGGTGCGTCACTCGGATTCCCGGTCGGCATGTCGGCCGCCGCCGACGACAGCCGCACCGCGACCGCCCGGGTGAGCGTCGTCGCGACGATCGGGTACTTCGCGTTCCTGGTCGGTCCGCCCGTGCTCGGTTTCCTCGGCGACGCGGTCGGTCTGCTGCGGGCATTGCTGCTCGTGCTCGCGCTGGTGGCGCTCGCCGGCTTGGCGTCGCCCGCGGCTCGCGAGCGTTCCTGAGGGGCGAAAGCGCCCGACACGCTATCACCGGGCCTTTCCCGGGCACCGAGTGGGCTCGATAAAGGACTCGGTGAATTGCGAAACTCTCATGCTGCGCTCATGTTGAAGGATCAGTCTCACCGTTGCGCAATACGTAGAGTATTGTTGGGAGCCGCGCTTAGTCCCCTCTCATTCCATGAGGTAGCAATGGCTCGCAAGGTGCAGGTTCTCCTCGTCGACGATGTCGACGGCAGCACTGCTGACGAGACGGTCTCGTTCGGTCTCGACGGTGCGCACTACGAAATCGATCTCTCCACCGACAACGCTGCTGCGTTCCGCGAGGCGCTGGAACGCTATGTTTCGGCCGCGCGGAAAGCAGGACGCGCCGGCGGCGTGAAAGCGGCAGCGCGCGCGGCGACGAGCACAAAGCCGTCACCGAGTGCCGACCGCGCACAGAACCAGGCGATCCGCGACTGGGCGAAGCGGAACGGTCTGCAAGTCAGCGAACGTGGCCGCATCCCGGCGGACATCGTCGCGAAGTACCACGCGGCGGCATAACCGAACGTCGCCGCAGGCAAAGGCGGCACGTCGTCGCCTGAATGCGGACCTGACGTCCGATCCGTCGTGAATGGGGATGCGCGGGGGGCTGCGCAGAATGAGGCGACAGCAATTTGATTCGCCAATCCGTGCAGCGCGCAATGTGCACGGCGCCTATTTCACGTCGAGCCGGCCCTCGGGCCGGCTCGATGTCGTTACGCTATCCGCAGGCTTATCACTGTTGCCACGCGTGCGCGCACAGCAATAATTCCCCAGCCTGCGGCACCTACGAGAAGCGGTGTGCGAACCGGACGAGCTGGGCGTCCGTCACCGAGCGGTGGTACGTGACCAGGCTCGCCGCGCCGGTGATCGCCACGGTCAGCGCGGCCGCGAACCCGAACCCGGCGAGCGCGGTGAGTCGCTCCAGAAATCCGGAGTGGGAAACCGTGATCGCCGCCGCACAGTACAATTCGGACGCCGTCGTCGCCGCGCCCACCGCCGCGATGACCGACCAGTGCAGACGCTCCGCCCGATCGCGGACCCACCGCACCCATCGCCAGGACGCATATCCGGCGAACGCCCCGGTGAGGGTCAGGAATAGCGTCGCGACACCGCCGACCGCCGCCGTGCCCGGCCACAACGCGGACACCGTGGCGAGCGTCAACAGAATGGCGAGCGCGGCGATCGTCACCGAGAACGCGGTCTCTGCCACCCGTCTGCCCCCACGCCGTTCCGTGCCGCGCCACCACCGCCGGAGCGAGTCGAACCAGCGTCCGGCGGCTCCCCCGATCCTTCTGGAGACCGGGACGCCCGGCAAGCGCACCACGGCTCCGGGCAGCGCGGTGTACGTCACGCCCGAACCGGGAACCGCGGCGCCGGAGCCGTCGGCGACCACCCCGGGCGTCCGGGCCGCAGTGAGCCCCCACGTCCAGGGACGCCGGGGCACCGGGAGCGGCGGCGTGCACGACCCGATCCGCCGCGCCGCCAGCCCACCGCCCGGCGCGGCGTAGGGGGCAGGCGTGAGGCGTCCGGCAGCAATCGGAACCGCACAGGGCCCGGACACGCGCCCGGCCATCCGTCCCGAGGCCTGCGCGACTGTCCGCGGAGAGGCCGGGGCAGCCGTCGGCCCTTCCCGCCCGGGCGTCCGCTCGGCAGCTTGGCCGGGCGCGGGGCCGAAGCCCTGACCGGGCGCGGGGTCACCGGGGGCGATGCCGGACGTCTCGGCGGTGGGTACCGCCAGTCCTGCGGCGGTGGGTACCGCAGGTCCTGCGGCGGTGGGTACCGCAGGTCCTGCGGCGGTGGGTACCGCCAGTCCTGCGGCGGTGGCACCGCGCGGTGGTGTTGCCGGACGCTGGGACGGCCCCGGACGCGTCGGGTCGGTTCGCACGGTGGGCGGACGGCTCGCGACCGGCCGCGTCGGCGGGGCCTTGGGCGCCACCGGAGGTCTCGGGCCGCCACCGGCCGACCTCGTCGTCACCGGACCGGAGACACCATGATCCATCGTGGACCCTCCCCCACCGAGACTCCGCAGCGTGGTCGACACCCATGACCGACACCTGTTGACCGTCGGAGCGGTCACGCACCGGCCGAAGCCCGCAATACGGGACGACCGAGCAATGTGCTACAGATATCGACCTTTCCGCCCCTCGCGCCACCCCACTGCCTGATCAGCACGTAAACGAGCCATACCCGAACTTCAGAGCTTCATCCTATTTCCGCCCGTTTTACGGGCACAAGTAACGTTTCCGCATCGCTGCCCGCTCCATGCGCGCGGGGAAGGGCTCCTGCCCGCTACGTGCTCCGGACTCCGCACAGCCCTGGTACGGCGGCCCGGCACGACGACCCGGCATCCCGCTGCACCCCGACCGCAGCTACCAAGCCATGGCCGCCGCGACGACCGGCCCATCACGGACCGGGCCGCCATCACGGACCGGACCGCCATCACGGACCGGACCGCCATCACGGACCGGACCGCCATCACGGACCGGACCGCCATCACGGACCGGACTGCCGCCACAGACCCGCGCCGCGCACAGAAGGCCCGCGCCATGGATCAGGCTCCGCCTGGCGGACCCAGGCCGCCGCTATGGATCAGACTCCGAGTGGCCGACCGGACCCGCGCCGCGCACCCGTCCCGCACTGCGCGCGGCGACGCGCCCCCGACCGCGGGCGCGGGCGCGGCCCGAAGCGTCCACCTCGCGTTAACACCGCTCACCGCCGCGGTTCACCGCGGCCTTGGGCTGGCGGCGATCGCCTCGGCACGCGCCGGGCCGCCGTCCCGGCTGGCACGGGTCACCGCCGCGGCGGGCTCGCGCGGGTCGCCGCGGCGGGCTCGCGCGGGTCAGCCCGGCGTGGCTGGCGCCACCCGGGGGGCTTGGGCGGGCCACTGTGGAGGGGTCAGCCGCCGGCCACGGACGGGAGGATCAGGATCTCGCTCCCGTCGGGTACCGGCGTGTCGGCCCCGGCGAGCCGACGGCACTCCTCGCCGTCGACGTAGAAGTTCACGTACCGCCGCAGCGCGCCGCTCTCGTCCCGCAGCCGCCGGTCGAGCGCGGGATGGCGCTCGGCCAGCGCATCCAGCACCGCACCGATCGTCTCCGCGCGCTCGGCGGGCACGACCACCGTCGCCTCGTCCGCGGCGTACGGCCGCAGCACCCCTGCCAGGGAAATCGACACCGCCATGGCTACACCAGGCTCGCGCGGACGCAGAGCACGTCCGGTAGGTGCGCGGCGACGAGCTGCCAGCTCTCCCCCTCGTCCCGGCTGGCGTAAACCTCGCCGGTGCGCGCGCCGAAGTACACGCCGGCGGGGTCGGCGTTGTCGACGCAGAGCGCGTCACGCAGGACGGCCGACCAGAACTCGCCCTCCGGCAACCCGGCCGACAGCCCTTCCCAGGACTTCCCCGCGTCCTCGCTGCGATACACCCGGCACCGCGCGTCCGGCGGGAACCGCTTCGCGTCGGCCACCAGCGGGAAGTTGTAGACGACGTCGGGCCGGTGCGGGTGCGCGACGATCGGGAACCCGAAGTCGCTCGGCAGCCCGTCGGCGATCGACTGCCAGCTCGCCGCCCCGTCGTCGCTGCGATAGACGCCGTGGTGATTCTGCAGGTAGAAGCGGTCGGGCTCGGCGAGGTTCTGCGCCAGCTTGTGCACGCACTGCCCGAACTCCGGGTACGGATCGGGCAGGAAGTAGGCCTTCACCCCGGTGTTGCTCGACGCCCAGGTCTCCCCCGCGTCGTCGCTGACGTACACGCCGCCGGTGGACATCGCGACCGTGAGCCGACGCGGGTCGGTCGGGTGCGGCAGCACCGTGTGCACTGCCATGCCTCCGTAGCCGGGCGTCCAGTGCTCGCGGTGTGGGTGATTCCAGAGTCCTTCGACGAGCGAGTACGTGCGCCCACCGTCGTCGGAGCGGAACAGCGCCGACGGCTCGACCCCGGCGTAGACCACGTCGGGCTCGGACACCGGGCCGGGCGCGAGCTGCCAGACCCGGCCGAGCGCCGCGCCGGTCTCGGCCGGGAAGGCGACCGGCGCGTGGTCGGGCTCGTACCAGGTGGCGCCGAGGTCGTCGCTCACCGAAACGCTCGGCCCGAAGTGTTCGCTCGTGATACCGGCGAGCAGCCGCGGGGTCGCGCCGCGGACGTCGATCGCGACCGCGTAGACGTCGGTCATCGGATGGTGCGGACCGGAGACCTGCCAACTAGCACGACCGTCGTCGCTGGTCGCCAGCCAGAGGCCCTTACGCGTGCCGATCGCCAACAGTGCAGTGTTTGCCATCGCTACCTCCTCACCGGGATATCGGCGGACGCTACGCCACCCCAGTGACAATTCGCGGCCCCGTGCGGACGGCGGACCACATCAGAGCCCGGCCGCGCCGGAAACCGGCCGCGACGTCACGAACCGGCCGGACCCGGCACGGAGAGCGGGATCAGCTCCGCGGTCAGGAACTCGTCGAGATCGTCGGTGAGGTAGCGGTCGAGGACCGGCGCGAGCAACCCGACGACGTCGTCGACGGGCATGCTCGCCATCGGGTCGGTCGGCACGACGTACCGCAGGAACGCCATGCCGAGCATCTGGGTCGCGGCCAACGGCACCCGTCGCGACGCCTGTTCCACGCCGATCTCCCTGCCGATCACGCCGACGAAGTGACGCGCCATCAGCCCCCGCACCGCTCGGCGAGCCTCGTCCTCGCTCGCGGCGCTCAGCGCCATCGCGGTGAGCGCGGGCCGGGTGTCGGGGCGTTCCCAGAGACCGAAGTAGAACGTGGCCAGGCGACGGCCGAGCGTCCCGTCAGCAGCGGCGAACCGGGCGGCGACCTCCTCGGGCGACCCGATCAGTAGCTCGAGGCTCGCCCGGAACAGTCCTTCCTTGCTCGTGAAGAACTGGATGACCAGCGACGGGTCGACCCCGGCGTCGCGCGCGATCGAACGGATCGTCGCTTTCCGGTAGCCGTGTTCGGCGAACGCCGCCCGGGCGGCGGTCAGCACGGCCTCCCGGGTGTTCGGCGAGCCGGGCCGCCGACCCCTGCGCCGGGTGGTCTCGACGTCCGGGACGCTCATCGTCGCAGCGTAACTCGACGGCGGAGCCGGCTGCCGACCCTGGCGGGGGTCGGCAGCCTGCCGGTTGGCCACCGGCCGCGGTGCGGCCGGTGGTGGCACGGAGACCACGGTCAGACCGCGGCAGGCCGCGTAGTCGACGACGTCGATCCGGACGACGCCGAACCCGGCGCCGCGGTCCCGGACGACGCTTCCGGCGACAACGCTTCGGACGAGGACGACCCGGCCGACCCCGACGACCCGGCCGGCGCGGGCTCGGAGGACGACGCGGCCTCGGAGGGCAGCGTGCCGGCGCGCCGGGCCCGCCAGGCACCTGCGGCGGTGAGCAGCAGCCCGAACGCCACCCAGCAGGTCAGCACCGTGAGCGCCGCCGCCGTGCCCGCCCCGTCGAAGTACGCGTTGGCCCGCAGGAGCGTCGCGCCGGCACCGCTCGGCAGCAACTGGCCGAACGCTCCCCAGCCGGACGGCAGGAACTCCGGCCCGGCCGCCAGCCCGGACAGCGGGTTGCCCAGCAGGACGAACGTCGCGGCGCCGAGCCCGATGCCCGCCACGCCGAGCAACGCCTCCAGCCCGATCACGGTCAGCGCCACCGCGGCCAGCGTGAACGCCACGCCGAGCGCGACCGCGACGACGTTCTCGTCCACCGAACCGAACCACCACGTCAGGACCGAAGCAGCCAGCGCACCCTCGACCAGCGCGAACGCGATCGCGGAGACGACCTTCAGCCACGGACGCCCCGGGAAGCGACGGATGAGCAGCACGGCCGACAGGATGCCGCCGAGCACCATCGGCAACCCGATCGCGGTCAGGCCCGCGCCGCGCGGGTCGTCCGCCGGAAGCGGCCGGACGTCGACGGTCGTGGCCGTCGCGCCGTTGTGATCTGCCAGCGCGGCACCGATCGTGCTGATGCCCTGGGCGATCGGCGGACCGGCCGCGGTGGCGGTGAGTATCCGGACGGTCGGCGCCCCGCCCTCCGCGCCGAGGACGAAGCCGCCATGCACCTCACGGTCGCCGATCGCCGCACGGAGGGCGTCCTCATCGTCGTAGGTCTGGACCTCGAAACCGCCGGGCGCGGCCTTCGCCAGCGCGCCCTCGACCGCCGCGACGGATGGCGGTGGCCCGACGACGCCGAGCGGGACGTCGTGCGGCCCGCCGTTCACCGACGGCAACCCGAACGCCAGCAGCAGGATGCCGACGATCAGCGCGAGCGCGCCGACGAGGCCGGTGGCCTCCAGCCACGCCGGCCGGGAACGGGGGGTGGAGGTTTTTGCCATGAGGGGCTCCTTCGCTCCGGGGGCCGCCGTTGTCGAGCCGCCCACGAGTCTCTAATTCAACAGTTGTGGAGTTTCGCGATTCCGACGGTAGACCTCCCTGGCGCTAAAATCAACAGCCGTTGAGAAAATTCGATAAGCTTGCCGCACGGCCCGTTGCCAGGTGGGCGTTTAACGTAGATAGTCGGGTTAAATCCCGTCCCGGACTGAACCGCAGGGAGAGGGGGCTATGAGCGGCGAGGTCGCTTTCCCCATCCCTGCCCCGGAGACGCCGGTCCGGTCGGCGCGGAGCCGCGCGCTGCGGAAAATCGTGCCGATCGTGGTCGTCCTGGTGATCCTGGTCGTCGAGGCGATCGTCGGCTGGCACTCGTTGGTCGAGGCGTTCAGCCAGCTCCACACGCCGGTGTGGAGCTGGGTCGCGCTGGCCGTCGTGGCCGAGTTGGTGTCGATGGGTGGGTACGCCCGCATGCAGCGCCGGCTGCTGCGGTCCACCGGGACGACCGTGCACCTCGGCCGTCACGTCGCGCTGGCGTTCGCCGCGCACTCGCTGTCGGTCAGCCTGCCGGGCGGGCCGCTGTTCTCGACCCGCTACAACTTCCAGCAGATGCGGCGGTACGGGGCCTCGGCCGCCGCCGCCTCGTGGTGCATCGCGCTGAGCGGCGTCCTGTCGAGCGTCGCGCTGGTAATCATCGGCGCCGCAGGCGCCATCCTGGCCGGCAGCGGCGGCGGACTGTCGACGCTCCTGACCTACCTGGCCGTCGGTGTCGCGCTGGCGCTCGCGGTGCGGGGGATGGCGCGGCACCCGCAGTGGCTCACGACCGTGGCCGGTGGGATCGAGTCGTTCGTCAACCGGGTCCGGCAGCGTCCGGACGACGGTAGTGGGCGCCTGGTCGCGCTCGTCGACGAGATCACCGCGGTCCGCATCCGGCCGCTCGACCTGGCGATCGCCTCGTACTTCGCGTTGGCGAACTGGCTGTTGGACGCGCTCTGCCTGTGGTTGTGCTGCCGGGCGGTCGGCGCTCCGGACATCACCGTGATGCACCTCGTGCTCGCGTACTGCGCGGGCATGGCCGCGGCGAGTATCCCGCTCGTGCCCGGCAACCTCGGCGTCGTCGACGGTGCGTTGATCGTCGGGCTGGTGGCGGGTGGGATGGAGACGAGTACGGCGATCGCGGCGGTCGTGCTGTACCGGATCATCAGCCTCGGGTTCATCATCAGCGCGGGGTGGGTGGTGTGGCTGCTGGTCCGCCGCCGCCAGCGTCGGGAGCCGCTGCGTCAGGCGGTGCCAGTCGGCTGACGGCGGGCCGCGCGGCGCGCCTCGCTCAGTCCGGCGGATCAGAGGAGGATGCGCAGCGGGTCGTGGACGATGTCGAGGAACGCTGCCATCCAGCGGGCGGCGACGACGCCGTCGACGGGCCGGTGGTCGACGGTGAGCGTCACGCGCAGCACGGTGGCGACGGTGAGCGCGCCGTCGCGGGCCACGGGTTCCTCGCGGGCGGCGCCGACCGCGAGGATCGCCGCGTGCGGCGGGTTGAGGACCGCGGCGAACTCCTCGACGTCGTAGCCGCCGAGGCTGGTCACGGTGAGCGTGCCGCCGACGAGTTCATCGGGGCGGATCCGGCCGGCTCTGGCGCGGGCGACGAGGTCCGCCGACGCGGTCGCGATCGCGGAGATCGGGGCGCGATCGACGCCGCGGAGCACCGGCGTGACCAGGCCGTCGTCGGTCGCGACCGCGATCGCGACGTCGACGGTGTCGTACGCGCGGACCGCGTCCGGCGTCCAGACGACGTTGAGTTCCGGCACGTCGACGTGGGCGCGGGCGGCTGCGGCCACGACGAGGTCGGTGATCGAGATCTTCGCCGGGGACACGGCGTTCAGCCGGGCACGGAGCTCGAGAAGATCATCGACGCGGGCGGTGCCGCGCACGGTGAAGTGCGGCGCCTCGGTGGCGCTCGCGGTGAGGCGCGCCGCGATCGCCCGCCGCATCCGCGTGTGCGGTATCTCCCGATAGCCGGCGGCGGCGTGCCGCGCGGAGCCCGCGCCCCGCTCAGCGTCCGAGCCGGGCAGCGAGCCCGCCGCGAACGCGGCCTCCACGTCCACCTCCCGCTCGACGTCCGGCTCGGGTGTAGACGCCCGAGCCGGTCCGGGCGGTAGGGCCGACGCAGGAGCCGGCCGGGGCAGCTGGACTGGCGCGGGCGGCGGATGCGGCCCCGGCCGCGGCCCTGGAGCCGGTCCGGGCGGCGGGACCGGCGCGGGTGCGGGGGGCGCCGGGCCTGCGGCGGGCTGGCGGGCCTGCAGGGCTCGCTCGAAGTCGCGCTTCACCACCCGCCCGCCCGGCCCGGTCCCCACCAGGTCCTCCACCGCCATCCCCGCCTCCGCGGCGAGCCGCCGCACCAGCGGACTCGCGAACACCCGCCGCCCCCCGACCCCGAGCGCGGCCAGCACCGCGTCGAGGTCCGCCGGCGCCTCGCCCGGGTCGCCCAGCACCGCGATCGGCGACCCGACCGGCACCGTCTCCCCCGCGGCGACCAGCGTCTTCAGCAGGACGCCGCCCGCGTCGGCCGGCACATCCACGACCGCCTTGTCGGTCTCCACCGTCGCGAGCATCTCCGCGGCCGCGAACGACGACCCGACCCCCAGGGCCCACTCGGCCAGCACCGCCTCGGTGACGTTCGCCGCCACCTCCGGCATCCGCAGCAGTCGGGCCATCTCAGCCGTCCACCAGAGCGGCCAGCACGGCGGCGACGTCCGACGGCGACGGCAACGCGGCCCGCTCCAGCACCGCACTGATGCTCGGCGACGCCTCCCGGCCGGTGATCCGCTCGACCGGAGCGTCCAGCCAATCGAAGTACCGTCGCTGGATCTCGTCGGCCAGCCACCCGCCGTACGACGTCCCCGGCGGCCCCTGCTCGGCGATCACCACCCGGTTCGTCTTCCGGACGCTCGCCCCGATCGTGTCCCAGTCCAGCGACGCCCGATCGAGCCACCGCAGGTCGATCACTTCCGCGTCGACCGCGCCGACGCCACTCAGGACGACGCCCACCATCCCCAGGTACGTGAGCACGGTCACCGCGGATCCCGCCCGCCGCACGGCCGCCCGCCCCACCGGTAAGCAGTAGTCGAAGTCCGTCACCGGCCCCGGCCCGGTCGACGGGTACAGGTCGACGTGCTCCAGCACCAGCACCGGATCCTCGCAGCGCAGCGCGGTGTTCATCAGCCCGACGTAGTCGAACGGCGTGGACGGGGCGACGATCCGCCAGCCGGGCGCGGTCGCGAAGATCCCGGCCGGGTCCATCGAATGCTGCGACCCGTATCCCGTCCCCATCGCGACCTTGCTGCGCAGCACAAACGGCACCGAGCCGTCGCCGCCGAACATGTGCCGTGCCTTCCCGATCTGGTTGAACAGCTGGTCGGCCGCGACCCACATGAAGTCCGCGTACATGAACTCGACGACCGGCAGGAACCGACCGTCCAGCGCGATACCACCGCCCAGCCCGGTGAACGCGTTCTCGCTGATCGGCGTCCCGAGCACTCGCCCGGGAAACGCGTCGGCGAGCCCGCGGGTGGCGCCGTTCGTCCCGCCGTTCAGCCGGTGGACGTCCTCCCCCAGCACGACCACCCGCGGATCGATGGCCATCCGGCGGCCCAGCACGCCGGACACCGCGTCGATGAACGTCATCTCGGTCAGTTCCCCGGCGAACTCCGGCGCGTCGTTGAGCTCCCGCAGGTCACCACGGATCCCGACGTCGACGAACGCTGGATCGGGCCACTCCGCGGGACGGATCCGGCGTCCGTCGGCCGTGGGCTCCAGCAGTACCTCCCCGGCCGACGCCAGCAACTCGGCCGCCGCGTCCCGCACCGCCGCGACCTGGTCGGCGGTCAGCAACCCGCGCCGCAGAACGTGGCCGGTCACCCGGTCGACCGGATCGCGGGCCCGCCACGCGGCCTCTTCCTCCTTCGTCCGGTAGCGGAACGCGCTGCCCGGGAACGGCCCGTTCTGATGGAAGAAGCGGTAGGTGTCCGCTTCGACGAGCGTCGGCCCGTCTCCGGCGCGCATCCGTGCGACCGCCTCGGTCATCGCCAGGTGCACCGCGAGCGGATCCATTCCGTCGACCCGCCAGGCCGCGATGCCGAACCCGGGGCCGCGCGCGGACAGCCGCGGTTCGCCGGTGGCCTCGCGCACCGACGTCGATACCGCGTACTGGTTGTTCTCCACGAAGAAGCAGAGCGGCAGCCGCCAGGCCGCGGCCAGGTTGAGCGTCTCCAGCGTCGAACCGATGTTGGCCGCCCCGTCGCCGAAGTACGTCACCGACACCGCGTCGGTACCGGCCTGCCGGTGCGCCCACGCGTAGCCGGCGGCCAGCGGGACCCCGCCGCCGACGATCGCGTTGGTCCCCATCGCACCGGCCTGCTTCCACTGCAGGTGCATGGATCCGCCCCGGCCGTGGCCGAAGCCACGGTCCAGACCGCAGATCTCGGCGAGGGTCCGTAAGACCAGCGTGCGTACGTCGTCGGTGACCGCCTCCACAAGATCCAAGCCCTTGGGGACGACGTGATGCAGCGCCTTCGCGAGGAACTGATGGTGGCCACGGTGCGAGCCGTTCACGGTGTCCCCGTCGGACAGCGCGAGCACCGAGCCGACCGCGCCGCCCTCCTGGCCGATGCTGGAGTGCGCCGGGCCGTGCACCAGGCCGTCGGCGGCCAGTTCGAGCACGTACTCCTCGAACGTCCGGATCAGCACCAGCTGGTTGAGCATCGTCGTGAGCAGGTGCGGATCGGCGCGGTCCCAGTCGTCGTCGGTGGTGGTCAGCTCGACCCACGGCGGGGCCGGTTCGAGCGGCCGGTGCGTTGGCATAGCGTCCTCCCCGGCGGTGGCGAGGCTCTCAGCGTCCCACAAGAATGGATCCATCATCGGGCGATCACCGGTCGCAGGCGCCGAAAGGCGCCTAACCTGGATCCATGTTGCCGGGACTGCAGCGACTGGACCACATCGGATTCACGGTGCCCGACCTGGACGAGGCAACGACGTTCCTGGTCGACGTCCTCGGCTGCGAGTACCTGTACTCGCTCGGTCCGTTCGCCGCCGACGACGGCTGGATGGCCGAGCACCTGAACGTGGATCCGCGCGCGACGATCCCGGAGAACCGGTTCTTCCGCTGCGGTGGGCAGGCGATCTTCGAGGTGTTCGCGTACACCGCGCCCGATCAGCGTCGGGAGCCGCCGAGAAACAGCGACGTCGGCGGGCACCACGTGGCGCTGTACGTCGACGATCTGGACGCGGCGGTCGCGTACCTCCGCGAGCGCCGGGTCCGGGTGCTCGGCGAGCCGACCGCGAGCCGCGGTCCGCACGAGGGCCAGCGGTGGGTCTACTTCCTCGCGCCCTGGGGCATGCAGTTCGAGCTGGTCTCGTACCCGCACGGCAAGGCGTTCGACCGATCATGACGCTCGTGGAACCCACTAGTCACCGCGTTGCCGACCATCTGCGTGCCGCGATCCTCGGCGGCGACATCGGTCCCGGTGAACGCATCCGCCAGGAGGACGTCGCCCGGCGGCTGGGAGCGAGCCGCCTGCCGGTCCGGGAGGCGCTGCGCATGCTGGCCGCCGAGGGACTGCTCGACCACGAGACCAACAAGGGCGCCCGGGTGCCGCGCCGCGATGCCCACGAGGTCGACGTCCTCTACCGGATGCGGGAGCGCCTCGAGCCGCTGGCGATCGCGGAGAGCATCCCGCACCTCTCGTCCGACGACCTCGCCCGGCTGGACGGGATCCAGACCGCGATCGAGGCGGACCCCGACGTCTCCCGGTTCATCGAGCTGGACCGGGAGTTCCACCTGCTGACCTACCAGGGCTGCCCGTTCGACCAGCTCACCGGCATGGTGACGCGGCTGTGGAACTCCACCCAGCACTACCGGCGCGCGTTCGTGCGGCTGTCCGGGCCGAGCCGCCGGTGGGTGATCAACGCCGAGCACCGGCTGTTGCTCGACGCGATCGACCGCCGCGACACCGTGGACGCCGAGCGGTACCTGAGCGGGCACATCCGCCGGACGCGCGTCGAGCTCGGGAAACATCCCGAGGTGTTCGATGGCTGAGGTGTTCGCGCTGACGGTGAACGGGGTCGAGCGGCAGGTCACCACTGAGCCGGACACGCCGCTGCTGTACGTCCTGCGGAACTCGCTGGGCCTGGTGGGCACCCGGTTCGGCTGCGGCGTCGGCCTGTGCGGGGCGTGTTTCGTGCGGATCGACGACGCGGTCGTGCCGTCGTGCGACACCCCGATCTCGTCGGCCGCCGCCCGTCGAGTCACCACCGTCGAGGGGCTCGCCGACGGCTCCTCGCTGCACGCCGTGCAACGGGCCGTCCTCCGCACCCAGGCCGGTCAGTGCGGCTACTGCCTCTCCGGCATCCTGGTCAGCGCCGCTGCGCTGCTGGACCGGGATCCGGCGCCCGACGAGGTGACGGTGGCCGACGCGCTCGACCGGAACCTCTGCCGCTGCGGCGCCCACCGCCGGATCGTCGCGGCGATCGTGGCGGCGGCCGATGAGTGAGGTCGCGCAGTGGATCACCGTGCACGATGACGGCGCGATCGACGTCCGGGTCGGCAAGGTCGAGCTCGGGCAGGGCATCGTCACCGCGCTGGCCCAGCTCGCCGCCGACGAACTGGGCGTCGACCTCGCGCAGGTCCGGATGCGGCCGGCGTCCACCGACGGCCCCGACGAGGGGTTCACCGCGGGCAGCATGTCGGTCGCCGACTCCGGAGCGGCGGTGCGGCTGGCCGCGGCCAACGCCCGGGAACTGTTCCTGCGCGCGGCCGGTGGCACGCACGTCGAGAAGGGACGGATCACCGGGCCGGGTGTCGACACGACCTACGCCGCGCTCGCTTCGCTGGTCGATCTGCGGGTGCCGGTCGACCGCTCGGCGCCGCTGATGGTGCCGGGGCCGTTGACCGGCACGAACGTCCCCCGGCTCGACCTACCGGACAAGGTCGCGGGTCGCTCTCGCTTCGTGCACGACCTGCGGCTGCCGGGACAACTGTTCGGCCGGGTCGTGCGGCCGCCGTCGCCGGGTGCGGAGTTGCGGTCGGCCGAGGCCGGGCCGGGTGTCGTGCGGGACGGCTCGTTCCTCGGCGTGGTCGGGCCGGACGAAGCCGCGGTGGCGCGGGCCGCGGAACGGCTCCGCGCGTCGGCTCGCTGGCGCGAGCACGACACGCTTCCCGACGAGAACGATCTGGACGCATACCTGCGCGCGGGCCCGCACGACGTCACAGTCCTGTACGACGAGCCGTCGGACGCCGAGCCGCTGGACGCCGCGGCGGCGGGCACCGTGTCGGCGGGCACCGTGTCGGCGGGCACCGTGTCGGCGGGCGCCGGACCGCGGCGGGCGGGCCGTCCGGGGCCGGGGGGCGCGCTGTCGCTGCGGGCGACCTACAGCCGTCCGTTTCTCGCGCACGCGTCGATCGCCCCGAGTTGTGCGGTGGCGCGGTGGGGGACGTCCGGCACGCTGCACGTCTGGAGTCACACCCAGGGCGTCCATCCACTGCGGAACGCGATCGCGGCCGCGCTGGGCCTCGACCCCGCCCGGGTGACGGTCGAGCACGTCGAGGGGGCCGGTTGTTACGGCCACAACGGCGCCGACGACGTCGCGTTCGACGCGGTGCTGCTCGCGCGGTCGGTGCCCGGCCGGCCGGTGTCGGTGCAGTGGAGCCGGGCGGACGAGCTGGCCTGGGCACCGTTCGGTTCGGCGATGACCGCGGACGTCGCTGCCACGCTGAACACCAGCGGGCGACTCACGTCCTGGTCGTACGACGTCTACAGCCAGGGCCACACCGCCCGGCCCGGCTACGCCGGCATCCCCGGCTTCCTCGCCACCGAACACGTCTCCACCGCAGGGCCGGGCACCACCGCAGGGCCGGGGGCGACCACCGGGCCGCTGGCGGCGGCGGTCGACCCGCCTGCGCGTGCCGGTCACGGGTCGCTGCGCAACGCGGTGCCCGGCTACGACGTCGGGCTCCGCCGGATCGTCGGGCACCGCCTGCTGCGGACGCCGATCCGGAGCTCGGCACTGCGATCGCTGGGCGCGTTCCTCAACGTCTACGCGATCGAGTCGTTCCTGGACGAGGCCGCCGCACTGGCGGGCGCCGACCCGCTGGCGTTCCGGTTGGACCACCTGAGCGACCCCCGCGGCCGCCGGGTGCTCGCGGCGGCCGCCGAGGGCTGGGGCGCCCCGCTGCCCGAGGGCGTCGGCCGCGGCCTCGGATACGCCCGGTACAAGGGCCGTGGCGCGTACTGCGCCGTGCTCGCCGAGGTCGAGGCCGTGGACGACGTCCGGGTGCGGTCGCTGCGGATCGCGGTCGACGTCGGCCGGGTCGTGAACCCCGACGGCGTCCGGAACCAGATCGAGGGTGGCGCGACCCAGGCCACCAGCTGGACGCTCTCCGAACGCGTCCGCTTCGACCGGCGCCGGATCACGAGCGTGACCTGGGACGACTATCCGATCCTGCGGTTCTCCGAAACGCCCAGGGTGGACGTGACGCTGGTCGGGAGCCCCGACGAACCGTCGGTCGGTGCGGGCGAGGCGGCCCAGGGCCCGACGGCGGCGGCGATCGCGAACGCGGTCGCCGCCGCGGTCGGCGTCCGTGTCCGCGATCTTCCGCTCACCCGCGAGGCGGTGGTGCGTGCGATCGAGGCGATGCCGCCCGCCGAGTGACGGGAAACCGGGCGGTAAGCGCGGCTTACGGCCCGGTTTCCGGTCAGCTCGCGTGCACCGGATCGAGCGGGCGGGGCTCCGCCGGATCGGACCGCTCACGGGGGGAGGCCCGGTCGATCGCCCGCAGCAGCGGCGCGGCCATCAGCGTCGTACACAGTGCCATCAGCACCATGATCGTGAAGACGGTGTTGGTGATCAGCCCGAGTTGCAGGCCGACCGCGAGCACCACGATCTCGGTCAGCCCGCGGGTGTTCATCAGCACGCCCAGCCGCGCGGCGTCCGGCCACCGCTCCCCGACCAGCCGTGCCGCGACCAGCGAACCGCCCAGCTTGCCCACGGTGGCGACCGCGATGACCAGCACGACGACCGCCCAGTCGGCGGCGGTCCGGAGCTGGTCGACGTGGGTGGACAGGCCCACGACGACGAAGAACACCGGCAGCAGCAGGTGCGAGACGACGACGTCCAGCCGTTCGTGGACGGTTTGCCGCCATTCCGGTCGTCGCGGCATCACGACGCCGGCCAGGAACCCACCGAAGATCACGTGGACACCCGCCTGATCGGCGAACCAGGCGCTGAACACGGCAACCACCAGCACGAGCCAGATCGGCACGCTCGGCAGCCTGGCCAGCAGCGGACGCACCACCGCGAGCATCACGGCCAGATAGACCGCGGCCAGCCCGAAGCTCCGGAGCACCTCGGCCGGGCCGTCGCTGCGCCCGAGCGCGATGACGACGGCCACCAGGCACCAGGCCGCGACGTCGTTCACCGCGGCCGACATCAGGCTGAGCGCACCCACCCGAGTGCCGGCGAGCCCGGACTCACGGAGGAGCCGGGCCAGCACCGGGAACGCGGTGATCGCCATCGCCGCACCGAAGAACAGGCAGAACGCGAGCCGGTCGGCGTCGGCACCGTAGTGCGGATACAGCGCGACGGCGAGCACCAGCGCCAGCACGAGCGGCACCACGATCGACGCCCCGCTCACCGCCGCGAGCCGGGAGCCTTGCCCGCGCAGCGGCGCGAGATCCAGTTCCAGCCCGACGAGGAACATGAACAGAACGAGCCCGACCTGGGCGAGGATGCCGAGGGCGGCGACGACCGGGGCGGGAAACAGGTAGTCGGCGACCGAGGGCAGCATCAGCCCCAGCACGCTGGGGCCCAGCACCACACCGGCGATGATCTCGCCGAGGACACGCGGCTGACCGACGGTCCGGACGAGTCGGCCGACCAGCCAGGCCACGACCAGGATGACGCCGACCGCCAGGAGGATCTGGACCTTGGTGTCCGGGGGATGCACGCCGCTCACACCACCGGGCTGGCGGTCAGGTCGACGCGGTGGACGGCTGCGTCCCCGGGAGTCCACGGACACCAGCCGCCGCCCGGGTGGCCGACGCAGACGAACCGCGCTACCGCGTCGCCGATCGCCGCTCGGAGCGCCTCCACGTCCGCCGCCGGCACACCGGCGAGCATCGGCGCCGCCGACCAGGCCGCCGCGTCCCCGAGGAGGAACGGCGTGTCCACGCCATGACCGGCGGGGTATCCACCGGGGACGGTCGGCGGGCACCAGTCGAACCGGTACCGGTAGGACGTCCCTCCCTCGGCGCCGATCCGCTCGCACAGCTGGTCCAGCGGCGCGGTGAACAGGCCCTCGGTCACCGCCGCACGGTGTTCGGCCGGGGCTCCCGGCGGCAGGAACGCGGCGGCTTCGTCGCGGACGGTCCCGGCCAGTAGTTCCAGGCCGGTCGGCAGCCGCGCGGCCGGGTCGTGCGGCGGATGCGGCAGTCCGGCGGCGCCGGCCACCACCAGCGACGCGGTCCGGAACCGCTCCGGCAGCGCCGCGGCCGCGTCGACCAGCGCCTCGGCCGGCAGCGCGCGGAGCCGGCCCAGCTCGTCGCCGTCGATCCCGAGCCTGGCGACGAACGCTTTCGCGTACGTCGTCGCTTCGGCCGGCGTAGCCAGGTCCTCCAGCGGGGCGCTCTGCAGGATCAAACGACGAATGCGGACGCCGCTCGGCGGGGCACAGGCGAGCGCCACCGCCGACAGCGCACCGGCGGAGTGGCCGCCCACCGTGAGCCGATCCGGGTCGCCCCCGAACGCCGCGATGTTCGCCGCGACCCAGCGCAACGCCGCGGCCTGGTCGAGCAGCGCGACGTTCGCCTCGCCCCGGTCCTCGGCCGAGCCGTCCCCGGCCAGGCCGGGGGTGTAGAGGCTCCCGAGCGGACCCAGCCGGTAGTTCAGCGTCACGACCACCATCGGGCCGCGCCGGGCCAGCGCGTGGGCGTCCTGCCGCGGACCACCGGCGCGCCCGGTGCGGAAGCCACCGCCGTGCAACCACACCAGCACCGGCAGGCTCGCCGCGCCCTCGGGGCGGTACACGTTCAGCGTCAGGCAGCCGGCCTCGCTCTGCGGGGCGGGATCTGGTCCGAGCAGCCCGACGAGCATCGACTCGCCCTGCGGCGCCGCCGGGCCGGGGTGCGTCGCGTCGCGCACGTCCGTCCAGACGCTCGGCGGCTGCGGAGCGCGGAACCGCAGGTTCCCGGTCGGCGGCGCGGCGTACGGGATGGCCCGGAACACCGCGACACCGGACCGCACCCGGCCGCGTACCGGCCCCGCCGGCGGCTCCGCGACGATCGCGGCGCCCGGCGGCCGACTGCTCACGACGGAAGCACCGCTTTCTCGAGGTGCGCCACCATGTCCCCCACCGTGTGAAGGCTCCGGACGGTGTCCTCCGAAACCGTCACTCCGAACCGGTCCTCGACCGACATCAGCACCTCCACCATCGTGAGCGAGTCGACGTCGAGGTCGTCACCGAAGGCGTCGTCGGCCCGCACCGAGGCCGGATCGAGGCCGGCCACATCGTCGAGAATCGCAACGAACGCGTCGAATGTGCTCTGCGTCTCCATGTGTCCTCCTTCAGCCGACCGGAATCGCCTGGCCCCGGCCTCGCAGCCGGTCGAGTTCGGCGACGAGCGCTCCGCTGCGCACGAGGTGGAGCACGACCGCGATGTCGCCGTCCATCGCGCGGTCGTCGGTGAGCTCCGGCACCCGAGAGCGGATCAGCGCGTGGATGCCCCGGGTGAGCGGCGCCGCGTTCTCGACACCCCGCAGGTCCAGCGCCTGGCACATCGCGAGCAGGTGGATCGCGACGACCTCCTCGACCAGCGCGGCGACAGCGCGGGCATCACGTCCGGCGATCGGCGCCATGCTGACCTTGTCCTGGTTGTGCGCCTCGGTGGACCGGGAGAACACGCTGGCGGGCATCGTGCCCTTGAGCGCCTCGGCGGCGATCGCGGAGCAGGCGATCTGCATACCCTTGAAACCGTGGTGCAGGCCCGCGCGCCAGTCACCCGCGGCGAACCGGGGCACCAGGTTCGGCGTCAGCCCGTTGTTGAACTTCTCGTCGACGACCAGCTCGAGCTGGCGGTCGAGCAGGTCAGCGAGGTTCGCGACGCCGACTTTCAGCGCGTCCATCGCCTGGACGAGATGGCCGCCGTAAAAGTTGCCGCCGCTGTGCACGATGCCGTCGCCGGCGTCGAACAGCGGGTTGTCGTTGGTGGAGTTGATCTCGATCTCGACCCACTGCCGCACCCAGGCCGCGGTGTCGCGGACCATGCCGATCACGTGCGGCGCACACCGCACCGAGTACCGGTCCTGAATCGACCGCTCCTGCTTCAGGTAGCCGCGCTCGCCGATCCGGTCGGTGAGGCCGACGACCCGGCCGTGGTCGAGCGCGAGCCCGGAGTCGGCGAGCAGCTCGCGCACGGCCGCCGCGCTCGCCTGCTGGCCCGGGTGCGGCTTCTGCGCGTGGATGAACGGCGCGAAGTGCCCGCTGTTGCCGAGCAACGCCTCCGACGCCATCGCCGTGCACAACTCGGCGAGACGGACCAGCCGCTCCGCCTCGGCCAGCGCCAGCACCGCGAACGCGGCGGAGAACGACGTCCCGTTGATCAGCGCCAACCCGTCCTTCGCCTCGGGGACGACGGGCGGCAGGCCGATCTCGGTCCACACGTCGGTCGCCGGACGTGTCTCATTCCGGTACGTCACCCGCCCTTCCCCGAACACGGCCGAGGCGACGTAACAGAGCGGAACGAGGTCACCGCTCGCGCCGACCGAGCCGCGTTCCGGGATCAGCGGCAACGCGTCGTGGTTGACCAGCGCCAGCAGGCCGTCGATCACCGCGACGCGGATTCCGGACGCGCCCCGCGCCAGGCAGTTCGCTCGGATGAGCATCGTCGCGCGCACCACGTCCGCCGCGGCGATCGGCCCGGTCCCGTTCAGGTGGTACCGCACCAGGTTCCGCTGCAGCTCCGCGGTCTTCGCGGAGCTGATCTGCCGGGTGACGCTGTCGCCGAATCCGGTGGTGACGCCGTAGATCGGCTGCCCGCTGTCGATCAGCGTCTGCTTGAGCTCTCGCGACTGCTCGATCCGGACCGCGGCCGAGCCGGCGAGCCGGACGTCCGCGCCGCCGGACGCGACGTCGACCACGTCGTCGACCCGGAGCGTCCGGCCGTCGATGACCAGGGCATTCCTCTGGTGCTGCACTCTTCCTCCTGTGGACTATCCGGGTGCCGTCGCTGCGCGCAGCAACGGGCGGAGTTCCGGCTGGCCGAGCGCCAGCTCGGCGAAGGCCGTGCGATACAGCGGCGAATCGCCCGGCTCGGTGCTGAGCAACGTCTCTTGGTAGCGCTGGAACGTCTCGACGAACGGGCGCCGGAGCGCCTCGTACTCGGCCGGCGCCGCCGGGTCGGGGCGCTCGGGATCCAGGCAGCGGTCGAGGGCGCGGCAGAGCAGGACGGCGTCCTGCAACCCGAGGTTGATGCCCTGCCCTCCGTAGGGGTGGACGCTGTGCGCCGAGTCGCCGAGCAGCGCCACGCGGTCGCGGACCCAGCGCTCCACCGTGACCAGGTGATGCCGGATCAGGGCGACCGGGTCGGCCGACGACCGGAGCAGCCGGCTCAGCTCCGGCGCGGTCGGCGCGACCGCGCGGCACAGTTCCTCGAGCGCCGCCGCCGGCTCGGCCGCCACGACGTCGCCGAACACGTGGATCGTCTCCGGGGTGCTGGGAATCACCACGAACGGACGGTCGCCCCGGTGGCTGCGGATCCGGTCGGGCCACCCGTCCGGACGCGGAGCGCGAAGGATCAACTGGCGCCGGGGCAGCGGCCGGACGTCCGCCACGAATCCGGCGACCGTCCGGACCGTGGAGTACTTGCCGTCAGCCCCGATGACGTAGCGGGTCCGGCGGGCCGTCCCGCTGTGGACGACGCACCCGGCCGCGTCCTGGTCGATGGCGGTCACCTCCGCGCCGAACTCCACGCGGACGCCGTCCTGCGCCGCCACCATCCCGCCGAGGACGTCTCGCAACACGCGGAGCGGGACAGTGAGCGCGTAGGGCACCGCGACGTCCGGCAGGTCCGCGTAGTCCGGCGCGTAGGTGACGCCGCCGCCGGTGATCTCGTCGACACCCGCGATCCGCGAGCCGACCGCCTCCAGCATCGGCAACGTCCCGAACTGGTCGAACAGGCCGAGCGTCGCCGGCTGCAGCACGACGCCGCCGGGCGGCGGGAGCGGCGTCGGCTGCCGCTCCAGTACCAGGACGCTGTGCCCGGAGCGGCCCAGCAACAGCGCGGTCATCAGCCCGGTCGGACCGGCGCCGACCACGATGCAATCGGTGGTGCCCATCAGAGCCCCCGGTAGACCAGGACGCCGTTGTGGCCGCCGAAACCGAACGAGTTGCTGCACGCCACCCGTACTGCGGTCGCCCGCGGCCCGCCGTGGACCACGTCGAGCGGGCAGTCCGGGTCCTGGTGGTCGAGGTTGAGCGTGGGCGCGATCTCCTGGCGGCGTACGGCCTCGATCGTGGCAATCGACTCCACCGCTCCGGCCGCGCCGAGCAGATGGCCGACCGCCGACTTGGTGCTGGTCACCGACGTGCGGTCGGCGTGCGGACCAAGGACGGCGCGAACGGCCATCGCTTCGGTGCGGTCGTTGGCCGGCGTCGACGTGCCGTGTGCGTTGACGTGGTCGACGTCGGACGGCGCGAGGTCGGCGTCGGCCAGCGCCAGGCGCAGCGCGCGGATCGCTCCGTCGGCGTCGGGGTGCGGTCCGCTCGGGTGGTAGGCGTCGTTGCTGATCCCGTAGCCGGCCAGTTCGGCCAGCGGGACCGCGCCCCGGGCGGCCGCGTGCGCGGCCCGCTCGAACACCACGACGCCGGCGCCCTCGCCCATCACGAAGCCGTCGCGGTCCCGGTCGAACGGTCGGCTCGCGGCGGCCGGGTCGTCGTTGCGCTTGCTCAGCGCGCCCACGATGCCGAAGGCCGCCATCGTGAGCGGGTTGATCGTCGCCTCGGCCCCGCCCGCCACCACGACATCGGCCCGGCCTGCCCGGATCAGGTCCAGTCCGACGCCGATCGAGTCGGTCGCGCTCGCGCAGGCCGACACCACCGAGAACGACGGCCCGCGCAGCCCGTGCCGGATCGCTACCTGCCCGGACACCAGGTTGATCGGCATCGCGATCGCGAAGAACGGGCGGACGCGGCGCGGCCCGCCGGTGAGCAGCCGGGCGTGCTGGGTCAGCATCTCGGAGATGCCGCCGGCACTCGACGTGATCAGCGTCGCGACGCGGTCGGCGTCGATCCCGTCGGCCAACGGCAGGGCAGCCGATGGCTGGCCGGCCGCGTCGCGCGGGGCGAGCAGCCCGGCCTGGGTCAGCGCTTCCTCGGCGGCGACGACGCCGTACTGGGCGAACGGGTCGAGTTGGCTGACCAGCTTTCGCGGTAGCCACTCACCGGGTACGAAGTTCGGCACCTCGCAGGCGATCCGGGCCGGATGCGCGTCGGCGTCGAAGCGGGTCACCTTGGTCGCCGTCGGCTCCCCGGCGTACAGGCCGGCGATCAGCCGGGGAACGCCGACCCCGTAGGGCGACACCGCACCCAGACCGGTGACCACGACTTGCTCACGCATGGCTGAGTCCTCCATCCACGGAAACCACCTGTCCGGTCGTCCAACCCGGCCGGGCCAGCGCGACGATCCACCCGGCGATCTCGTCCGGCCTGCCGAGCCGGCGCAGCGGGACCCGCTCGCGCTCGGCGGCCCGCTGCGCGGTGACCGCGTCCCGGTCCATCCCGGAGGCGGCGAGGATCCCGGTCTCGGTGGGCCCGGGCGCGACCGCGTTGACCCGGATACCGCGGGGTGCGAGTTCGATCGCCCAGGACCGGGTCAGCGACTCGACCGCCGCCTTCGTCGCCGCGTAACCGTGCGCGGTCCGGGATGCTCGATGACCGAACGTGCTGGAGACCATGACGACCGCGCCTGCCGCCCGCTCCAGCGCCGGGAGCAGAGCCTGAGTGAGCAGGCTCGGAGCGGTGACGTGCACGGCGAACAACTCCGCGAGCGCGGCCGCACCCCCGCTCTCGCCCTCGCCCTCGCCCTCGCCCTCGCCCTCGCCGCTGAGCGTCCCGGCCCGGTAGCGGCCCGCGACGTGTGCGAGCACGTCCACGCGCCCACCGGCGTCGGCGACGAGCCCCGCCATCCGGGCGGGGAACGGCGGGTCGGTCAGGTCCGCGCACACCGGCACCACCGTGGGCGACGCGGCGGCCAGCGAGTCCAGCCCCGCTGCGTTCCGGTCGATCGCGAACACGGTCGCCGCGGTCCCCCCGGGCGCTTCGGTCCCGGCGAACGCTTCGGCCACGGTGCGACCGATACCTGCGGCGGCACCGGTCACGACGACCGTCGGTCTCGGATCCTGGAGGGTCACGGCAGAGCCCTTCGCGAGGGTCGGTAAGCGATTAGCTGCGAATTACTCAACGCAGAGAATCTGCCCGCAGCAATATTCAGTTCCGTGGACGGCGATAGGCTGTGCAGAATTCGCCGCCCGCAATCCGGCGACCACAATGGATACCCACATTTCATGCCGCGTTGGTTGCCGTGGCCGGTCATTTCCGGAGTTCGACTGTTGTTCAGCAGACGGAACGTGTTCTATCTACTCCGCATACGTTCCTCCGGCTGACCGGAGTGGATAGCCTCGGGGCAGGCGCAGCGTTGGGCCGGCCGCACCCTTCCATCGACTGGGAGGACTTTCCGTGGAACTGCGTCAGCTGCAGTACTTCATAACGACCGCGCAGGAGCTGCACTTCGGCAGAGCCGCCCGGTCGATGCACATCACGCAGCCCTCGCTCACCCAGCAGATCCAGCGGCTGGAAGCCGATCTCGGCGTCCGCCTCTTCGATCGCAATTCGCATCACGTACAACTCACCGAAGCCGGTGAGGTCCTGCTGGTGAAAGCGCAGCGGGTGATTCGGCAGGCGCGCAAAGCGGAGCAGGCCGCCCAGCACTCGGACCGGCGCGACGCCTGCCGGGGCAGTGCCCGGCCGCTCCACATCGGGTTCAACTGCCCGGCCGCCACCCGCCTGCTCCCCCGCGCGCTCCGGGCGTTCTGGCGTCGCTACCCGGAGGCGGACGTCGTCCTGCACGACCTGTGGACCGCGCAGCAGGTCGACGCGGTGCTCACCGGCGACCTCGACCTCGGGTTCGTGTTCGGGCCGGTCCGCGACACCGGCTTGCGCACCCGGGTCGTCCTGCGCGAGCCGCTGGTCGCGCTGCTCCCTGCCGGGCACCGGCTCGCCGAGGGCAGCCTGGTCTCGATGTCCGCGCTCGCCCGCGAGCCGCAGGTGTTCTTCGATCGGGAGCTGAGCCCGGCCGTGCACAACCAGGTCCACCGGACCGCGCGGAACGTCGGCGCGAACCCCGACATCCGGCACGCGGTCTCCCACCCGAGCGCGATCCCGGTGATGGTCGCCGCCGGTCACGCGGTCGCGCTGGCGTCGGCGGCGCGCGCGGCCCGGTCGTCCTCCCCGGGCGTCGTCACGCGCGGCCTGGCCGGCGAGGGCGTGACCGTCGACGTGGTGATGGTCTGGCGTTCCGAGGCCGGTTCGGGCCTGCTCGACACCATGATCGACGCGGTCGACGCGGTCACCGACCGGCGAGATGCGGCCTGAGGAATGCGGACACGATGGAACTGCGCCAGCTGAGGTACTTCCTCGTCGCCGCCGAGGAGCTGCACCTCGGCCGGGCGGCGGCGCTGATGCACATCACCCAGCCCGCCTTCAGCCAGCAGATCCGGCGGTTGGAGCGGCAGCTGGGCGTCCGGCTGCTGGAGGTCAGCAGCAACAAGATCCGGCTGACGACGGCCGGCGAGGTGTTCGTCGAGGAGGCACGCCGCACGCTGCAGCAGGCTGACGAGGCCGCCGAGACCGCCCGCCGGGCCGCCCGCGGCGAGTTGGGCAGGCTGTCGGTCGGCTTTGTGGCCACCGCAGCCCGCCGGGTTCTGCCGACGCTGCTCGGCCGGCTCCGCGAGCGGTATCCCGGCGTGACGCCGGTGCTGCATCAGTTGTGGACGGCGGAGCAGATGGAGGCGCTCCGCCGGCACCGGCTGCACGTCGGGTTCGTTCTCGGCGGCATCACCGATCCGGCCTTCGGGTCCCGTGTGCTGCTGCGGGAGCCGTTCGTCGTGCTGCTCCCCGACGCCCACCCGCTGGCGGCTCGAGGCCGGGTGCGCCTCGACGACCTGTCCGCCGAGCCGCTGGTGCTGTTCCGGCGCGACCTCAACCCGGTGCTGTACGACCGGATCACCCGGCTGGCCCGCCGGGACGAGACGCCGTCCGAGCCGGTGTACGAGATCGAGCACGCCAGCGCGATCCCGGTGCTGGTCGCCGCGGGCCACGGCGTCGCGCTGGTGAGCCGTTCCCGCGCCGATGAGTTCAGCGACCCCGGCGTCGTCCGGTTGCCGCTGCTCGACCCGCCGGTCTCCGAGGAGCTCCGGATGGTCTGGCGGGCGTCCGACGACTCCGGCCTCCTCACCGTCGTCCAGGAACTGGTGAGCGAACGGCTGGCCGCGACGCCTCCGTAGGCGCTCCGGTCCCCGCCGGGAAGCTTCCGACCGCATGCGCGCCGCCGTCGACGTGCAGGATCTCGCCGGTCGTCGCCGGGAGCCAGTCGGAGAGGAACAACACGCAGGCGCGCGCCGCCGCACTCGGGTCGTCCACCGACCAGCCGAGCGGCGCTCTCCGCGGCCAGACGTCGGAGAACTCGGCGAACGTCGACAGGCTGGTCGCGGCCTTGGTCCGCAACGGGCCGGCCGCCACCAGGTTGACCCGGATCCCGCGCGGACCCAGGTAGGCGGCCAGGTACCGGGCGCAGGACTCCAGGCCGGCCTTCGCGACGCCCATCCAGTCGTATCCCGGCCAGGCGACCCGTGCGTCGAAGTCCAGCCCGACGATCGCGCCGCCGTCCCGGTCGAACAGCGGCAACGTCGCCACGCTGAGCGCCTGCAGCGAGTACGCGGACACCTGGAACGCGGTAGCGGCATCCGCCCACGGCGTGGCCAGGAAGTTCCCGCCGAGCGCGGGCAGCGGCGCGAACCCGATCGCGTGCACCACGCCGTCGAGCCCGTCGCAGTGCGTGCGCACCCGGTCGGCCAGCCCGTCGAGCTGCGCCGGGTCGGTGACGTCCAGCTCGACGACGGGCGGCGTCACCGGCAGCCGGCGGGCCACCCGTTCCACCAGCGACATCCGCCCGTATCCGGTCAGCACCACCTGGGCGCCCTCCCGCTGCGCCAGCGCGGCGACGTGGAACGCGATCGACGCGTCCGTCAGCACGCCGGTGACGAGGATGCGCTTGCCGTCGAGCAGCCCGCTCATGACGTCTCTCCCGTCGATCGGATCAGGGTCCGGCGGACCGGTCTCGGCTTCACCGGGGTGCCACCCGCCATCCGGCGGTCGCACGTACCGCTGCCTTGTCGACCTTGCCGCCGGGGTTCCGGGGCAGCGGCCCCCGCCACACCGCCACCAGGTCGGGCACCTTGTACCGGGCCAGGTGCTCGCGGACGAAACGCCAGATCGGACGCAGCGGCGGCGCCTCGTCCCCGGGGCGCAGCACGACGGCGGCCGCGACCCGTTCACCGGCCAGCCGATCCGGCACCGCCACGACCGCGACCTCGACGACGTCCGGGTGGCCGGAGAAGACCCGCTCCACCTCGGCGGAGTACACGTTCTCCCCGCCTCGGACGATCATGTCCTTCGCCCGGTCGACGAGGTGGACGGCGCCGTCCTCGTCGATCCGCGCCAGGTCACCGGTGCGTAGCCAGCCGTCGCCGAACGTCCGGGCGGTCGCGTCCGGGTTGTTCCAGTACCCACGCACCACGTTCGGCCCGCGTACCAGGAGCTCTCCGACCCCGTCCGGAGCCGGGTCGGAGAGCGCGAGGTCGACCACCGGAACGGGGAAGCCGACGACGTCCGCCGCGGCCGTCAGTACCTGCTCGTGCGGGAGGTACGCGGTGAACGAGGCGGTCTCGGTGAGACCGTAGCCGCTGCCCAGCCGGGCCTTCGGGAACGCGGTCCGCAGGCCGGTGACGACGTCCGGCGGCATCGGGGCGCCGCCGTAGGTGATCGAGCGCACGGCCGAGGTGTCCGTGCGGTCGATCGCTCGTGCCGCCAGCGCGAGCTGATAGACCGACGGCACCGACATCAGCGCGGTGATCCGCTCGTCCTCGACCGTCCGCAGGAACCGGGCCACGTCGAAGCGGGGCAGCACGACCGTCGTCCCCCCGACCTCGCAGGCCGGAAGAAGCTGGCTGTTGCAGCCGGTGACGTGGTGCAGCGGCACCGAGACCAGGCTTCGCCACACCGGGGCCTGGTCGATGCCGAGCACCCGGCGGGCGGTCTCGGTGTTGGCCAGGAAGTTGGCGTGCGTGGTGACCGCCCCTTTCGGACGACCGGTGGTTCCGCTCGTGTAGAAGATCGCCGCGACATCGTTCGCGCCCGGCGCCGGTTCGTCCGGCCCGCTGCGGCCGGCCGGCAAGCGACCGGCTTCCAGAACGCGAACGGCACCGGCGTCGTCGCGCACGTGGGCGATCTCCGGGCCGGTCGACCGCGGGTTGACCGGTACGGCGACCGCGCCGGCGAGCAGCACGCCGTAGAAGGCGGCGCACCAGTCGGCGCCGCTGGGCAGCGCGACCAGCACGCGCTCACCGGCACGGACGCCGTCGTCCCGGAGGCCGGCCGCCACGGCGGCGGCCCGGTCCCAGAGCTGTCGGTAGGTCCACCGCGGCCCGTCGACCTCGACGATGGCCTCGGTGCCCGGCTCGCGGTCGACGGTCGCCCGGAGCGCGTGGATCAGCGACTCGGGCCGTTCGCCGTGCCGGGAGACGCTGTACCGGGCGACGCCGTCCGGCCCGCGGTGTATCCCGGACCGGTCGAACGCGCGCAGGTCGCTCCCCCGCCTCTCGCTCCCCCGCCTCACCGGTCGGCCCCCCACGCCCGCTCGAACAGCGCCCGGTCTCCCTCCACGACCCGGACCTCAAAATCCAGCCGGGTGATCCGCCAGGCCGGCAACCGCGCCAGGCCCAGGCGCAGCGGACCCGCCACCCGGTAGAACGCCTCGCCGACGCCGAACGTCGCCTGCTGGGTGAGGACGACGTCGGCCTCCGTCCCGACGAACGCCACCGACGGGTTGGTCAGCACGTGGACGCGCGTGGTGAACCGGGCCTGCGTCGCGCACACCGACTCCGCCCACTCGTCGCCTGCGACGTCGCGAAACTCCGCGCCGCCGCGGAAGTGCGGGTTGCGCACCCGGACGACGTCGGCGAAGCACCGCCGGTACCGGACGACGTCGAGCAGGTCGAGACCGAGCGCCAGGTCGGCGATCCGGTCCGCGATCTCGGCACGGTCGAGCAGGCGCTCGACACCACCCGGCCGCCGGGCGGGCGAACCGCCGTCGGCGGTTGCGGCACCGAACGCCCGGCCGGTGGCCTCAGCGGACACTCAGACCACCGTCGACCCCGACGACCTGACCGGTCATCCATCCGGCAGCCGGAGCGCAGAGCGCGGCGATCCAGTGCGCGACGTCCGCCGGCTCGCCGCGGCGGCCCAGCGGGATCGACGCGATCTCCCGCTGCTTGATCGTCTCGATCATCTCGGCGGGCACGCCGGACGCGGCCAGCAGACCGGTTTCGGTCGGTCCGGGAGCCACCGCGTTCACCCGGATCCGTTGCGGGGCCAGTTCCAGCGCCCAGCTGCGGGTCAGGCTCTCCAGCGCAGCCTTGGCCGCCGCGTAGTGGCCTGCCCTCGGCGCGGCTTTCTGCGCGTACGTGCTGCTGACGTTGACGATCGCGCCTCCCCGCACGACCAGCGCGGGCAGCGCGGCCCGTGCCATCAGCGTCGGCCCGAGGACGTTCGCGCGGAACAGCTGGTCGATCTGGGCTCCGGTCACGCTCGCCAGCGGCGCCGAGACGAACGCGCCGGCGTTGTTGACCAGCACGTCGATCCGGTCCCATCGGTCGAGCGCGGCCGCCACGACCCGCTCGGCGGCGCGGCCGTCGGTGACGTCGGCGACCTCGGTGTGAATGCCGATGCGCAGGTCGGCCAGCGCGGCCAGCGGCTCCTTGCGACGGCCGGCGACCAGGACGTTCGCTCCCTGCTCGGCGAGCAGCAGTGCGGTTGCCCGGCCGATGCCGGTCCCGCCGCCGGTGACGACGGCGGTCAGTCCCTTGAAGTCGGTCATCGAGCCACCGCCGAGGTCGGTAGCCCGGCCGGCGCTGGGGTCGGTTGCTGCCCGGCCGGCGCTGGGGTCGGGCGCCCGGCCATGGCGGCGTCGGCCGCCGCGCGCAGCATCGCGACGTCGGCCGCGGCCTGCTCCGGGCGCCGCCAGTCCAGGTCGGTGACGACTTCGGTCACCCCGGCCCGGACGAGCGCCGGGAGCGCGTCCGCCGTCGCCGCGGGCGAGCCGACGACGCGGAGGACGTCGCGGCGGTCCCCGCCCGTGCCGCCCCCGCCCGTGCCGCCCCCGTCCGCGCCGTCCCCGTCCGCGCCGCCCCCGCCCGTGCCGTCCGCGGACCGGACCGTCCGCAGTGCCGCCTCGACCACCGAGACGTCCAGGTCGTCGACGATCACGTAGCCGAACCAGCCGTCCAACCGGCCGGCGCGGCGCAAGGCCGCCGGGCTCATCCCGCCGGCCAGCAGCGGGATCCGGCGCGCCGGCGCCGGATAGCAGGACACGCCCTCCGGGAGGCGATGGTGCGGCCCGTCGAGCGGCGGCACGTCACCGCTCCAGCAGGCCCGCAGCACGTCGACGGCCTCGTCGGTGCGGCTCGCGCGCTCCGCGTACGCGACCCCGAGCAGGTCGAACTCCTCGGCCATCCACCCGGAGCCGATACCGGCCACGACCCGCCCGCCGGACAGCACGTCGATGCTGGCCAGTTGCTTCGCCAGGATCACCGGGTGGCGGAGCGGCGCGACCAGCACGCCGGTCCCGATCTCCACCCGCCGGGTGTGTGCCGCCGCGACGGCCATGCCGATCAGCACGTCGACGAACGGCGTCCGGTCGGTCCAGGGCACGCGTCCGTCGGCGGTGAACGGGTACGTCGACGCGAGCGGATCCACGGTGACGATCCGGTCGGACAGCCACAGCGAGTCGACCCCGGCGGCTTCCAGCCCGACCGCGGCCTCGGCGAGCGCGGTCGCGTCCGGGCCGAAGTTCGCCAGCTTCGCTCCGATCCGGACGCTCATCGCGGACCGGTCCGTTCGTCGCGGACCCGGCGCATCTTCGTCCGCGGCCGGTCGAGCGTCCCCGGCTCGGCCCACCGGACGCCGTCGAGGTCCAGACCGGCGACGGCGACCTGCTGGACGATCGCGCTCGTCGCCGCTGCCTGCTCGGTCGCGGGCGCCGCGGCGGGCCACTCGGCGACCAGCGTGGTCCCGGTGTCGGTCAGCTCGACGTGGTACCACGGTTCCGCGTCGGCGACCGCGCGCAGCAGCGTCTCCTCGACGACGTACGGCGAGACGCCGCCGTCCCGGCCGGGCAGCTGGTCGGTCGCCCGGCCGAACATCCGCAGCGCGGGCAGCGTGCGCCCGCAGCCGCAGGGCTCGGCGAGCAGCACGGCCCGATCACCGGAGTGGTACCGGATCAGCGGGGTGCCGCCGCGTCCGAGCGTGGTGGTCACGACGGCGCCGATCGTCCCGTCCGGCACGGGCCCGCCGTCCGCGTCGACGATCTCCAGGAAGCAGTTCGCGGCGGCGACGTGGTAGGTGCCCTGCTCGCACGAGTAGGCGATGACGCCGATCTCCGTGCTGCCGTACCACTGGCGGACGGTCGCACCCCAGCGTAGGCCCAGCCGGGTAAGCATGGTCGGGGCTGCGCCCTCTCCGCCGAGGCGCAGGTGTGCGATCGGCTTGCCCGCGCCCGGGAACACCTGCTCGAACAGCTCCGCGAGGTACCAGGCGAAGCTGGGCGTGCTGAACAGCGTGGTGACGCCGAGTTCCGCGATCGCCTGCACGAGCCGCTCCGGTGGGCCGTAGCTGCCGCCCTTGCCAGCCGGCAGGACCACGGCGCCCTGGCGTTGCACGTCCCGGTGGATGCTCAGGCCGACGGTGGCCATGTCGTAGGGCAGCGCCACCGCCACCAGGTCGCTGGGGTCGAACGCGAACAGCCCGGCCGGCGCATATCGAGCGCCGTCACCGCGCAGGTCCGCGGCGGTGTAGCCGACGTACGTGGTCGGCCCGGCGGTGGTGCCGGAGCTGAGGTTGACCTGCGCCAGTTCGTCCCAGGAACAGGCCAGCAGGTCCCGCAAGCGGCCCTTGATCTCGGCCGGGTACGTGAACGGGAGACGCTGGAACTCCGCGATCGACGTGGGGACCGTCCGGTCGCCCAACCGCTCGGCGTAGAACGCCGAGCGGTTCGCGTGCCGGACGGACAGCTCCAACGCCGCCGCCGTGTACTCGGCCAGCGTCTCGGCAGGCCAGTGCTCGAGGTCTCTGCCGACCTGGGTGGTGAACGCCGCGACGAGGTAGTCCAGCCGCGTTCGGACGTCCGGCTCGGACACCTGCGGCACCGTTGTCTCAAGCATTGGCCAGCAGCTCGTGCTTCTCCCGGGCGTCCTGCTCGGGGTAGACGGGACAGCCGTAGGCCACCGGGAAGTCGTCGAAGGTGTCGTAGGACCGGACCGACCGCAGGTGGGCGCCGACCGGGTTGAGCTCGCTCCAGAAGTCTCCGCTGAGCAGCCGGGCGATCCACCGTCCCTCGATGTTCACCGACTGCTGTGCGAGGTTCCGGACGTAGGCGATGAAGTTGAAGTTCGACTCGTAGAACGCGTAGATGAGGCGGGTGTAGCAGTCGTACCCGGTCTTGTAGAAGTTCTCGTAGGCGGTCGCGGTCTCCTGCTCGTCGGCCCCGTCCAGGATCCGGGTGACCGCCTCACCGGCCCGGGTGCCGCTGACCACGCCGAGGTAGACACCGGCCGAGAACACCGGGTCGATGAAGCACCCGGCGTCGCCGGCCAGGAACCAGCCGTTCCCGACGACGGTGTTCGTGTAGTAGCAGTAGTCGGACTCGCCGCGAACCGGTGCGGACGCGGTGGCGCCCGCCAGCCGCACGTTGATCCGGTCGACACGGGAGACGTGCTCGGTGAAGACGTCCTCGGGGGTGCGTCCGCGCAGCGTCGCAGCCGGGGTCACCGCGCCGACGCTCAGCACGTCCTTGCGGATCGGGATCGCCCACAGCCAGCCGTCGGCGTGGTTGCCGACCTGGATGTCCCCCTCGACGCCGGGGTTCGTCGCCTCGTCCACCCCGGTGTAGTGCTTGTAGTACGCGACCAGTTGCAGGCGCGTGTTCGGCCTGCGGTGTCCGAAGTGCTGATGGGAGATGATCCCGGCGCGCCCGCTGGTGTCGACGACGAACCGGGCGCGCACCTGCTGGGTCACGCCGTTCCGCTCGTACTCGACGCCGACGATGCGGTCGCCCTCGGTCAGCACGCCGGTGACCCTGGCCTCTTCCTGGATGACGGCGCCCGCCTTGCCGGCTTCGCGCAGCAGGACGTCGTCGAACGCGGCTCGTTCGCACTGGAACGCCGCTTCCCGGCGCCCGCCGCCCTGGGAGGTGAAGTCGACCCGCCGGAACGCGCCGTCGGCCCCGCAGAACTCGGCGCCCCACTTCGTCGGGTAGTCGTCCGGCGGGAATAGCTCCAGCAGTCCGAGCTGATCGAGAATTCCGGCGGTGTACGGAAGCATGGATTCGCCGATATGAAAGCGCGGAAAAGCGCGCCGTTCGAGCACTAACACCCGCTTTCCGGCTCGGGCGAGTCGGAGAGCGCACGACGATCCCGCCGGTCCGCCTCCGATCACGATCGCCTCGTATTCCGGCGCCTGCCCCACGATGTTCATCGCACTTCCCTTCGCGACCGCGAAAGATCCGCTTTCCGGCGCCAAGCATGTCCGCCGGGCCGGACCGAGCCAATGAGCAATCACCTTCACGGCGATAGGAGCACTCCGCGCGCGGCGGAACTAGCGTGCTGGACGGTTCGATCCCGAGCCGTCTCGAATCCCGCCGAAGCATTCCGTCGAATTCCAGTCGAACAGGAGCCTGCCGTGGTGGAAATGACCGCCGAAGCAGCCGCGCAGATGATTTTCGCGCCGCGCCGGATGCCCGCCGAACCGTGGGAGGAGCCCGCCGGTGCCGCGGCCGTCCCGCACACGCTGCCGTCCGGCGCCGTCGTGTCGACGTGGGGCGACGAGGGCCCCGCGGTGCTGCTCGTGCACGGGTGGGAGGGGCGGAGCACCCAGTTCGCCGGCTTGATCGGCGTCCTCGTCGCGAGTGGACGACGCGCGGTCGCGGTGGACGCGCCGGGCCACGGACGCTCGCCGGACGCCGAGTACAGCCCGGTCCGGCACGGCGAGGTACTGCTCGAAGCGCTGCCCGGCCACGCGCCGTTCGAGGCGGTCGTGACGCACTCGTTCGGTTCGACGGCCACGTTCCACGCGCTACGGCACGGCCTGACCGTCGGCCGGATCGCGCTCATCTCACCGCTGGTCTCGCTCACCGATCGCCTCGCCGAGATCGCCGGCTACTTCGGCTTCGAGGGCCCGGTGCGCGCGGACTTCCTGGACCGGGTCCAGCACCGGCTCAGCGGCGTCCCGATCGCCGACCTGGACATCGACCGGCGTCCGTGCCCGGACGGGCCGACCCTGCTCTGCCACGACACCGAGGACCGGGAGATCCCGGTGGATTCGACGATCGCGCTGGCGCGGCAGTGGACGGACGCCCGGTTGATCGTCACCAACGGCCTGCGGCACCGCCGGATCCTGGCGGATCCGACGGTGGTCGAGACGGTCGCCAGGCACCTGGGGGTCAGCGCCCCGGTCCGGTGACGGCTCACCCCGGCGCGGGTAGCCGCCGGCCGGTCCGGTGGTCGAAGACGTGCAGGCCGGACGCCGGGACGCGCACCGTGATCTCGGCGCCGACCCCCGGGTGCGTGCCCGGCTTCAGCAGCGCCGCGAACGCGGTGCCCCCGGGGGTCAGTGCGGTCACCAGCCGGTCCTCGCCGACGTTCTCCACGACGTCGACCCGGCCGGTGACGTCCACACCCGGAGTGCTGTCCGACGTCGCCACCGCGGGGCGCCAGCCGATCGTGACCTGGCCCGCGGCACCGGCGGCCTCGATCCGCCCGCTCAGACCGTCACCGCTCACGTCACCGCGCCCGGTCACCGACGCAGTCGCCAGGTTCATCGGCGGGCTCCCGATGAACCTGGCGACGAACGTGTCGACCGGCCGTTCGTACACGTCCTCCGGTGCGCCCGCCTGCACGATCTCGCCCCGGTTCAGCACGACCAGCCGGGTGGCCATCGACATCGCCTCGACCTGGTCGTGCGTGACGTAGAGGAACGTCGTCCCGAGCCGGCGGTGCAGGCGGGCGAGCTGCGTGCGGGTCTGGCCACGCAGCTGGGCGTCCAGGTTCGACAGCGGCTCGTCCATCAGGAATGCCCGCGGGCGCCGGACGATCGCGCGGGCCAGCGCGGTCCGCTGCCGCTGGCCACCGGACAGCTCCGCGGGGCGCCGCTGTTCGAGGCCGTCCAGCTCCAGCAGCGTCAGCGCCTCGGCGCACCGGCGCCGGATCTCCGCGCGGTCCGGCCCGGCGCCGCGGCGGCTGTGCCTGGCCTGCAGCCGCAGCGCGAACGTCACGTTCTGCTCGACGGTCATGTGCGGGTAGAGCGCGAAGTCCTGGAAGACCATCGACAGGCCCCGTGCGCGGGCCGGCAGCCGGGTGACGTCCACGCCGTCGATCAGCACCTGGCCGGCGTCCAGCGCCTCCAGCCCGGCCAGCGCGCGCAGGCACGTGGACTTGCCGCACCCGGACGGGCCGACCAGAACCGTGAACGACCCGTTGTCCACGGTGAGGTCGAGGTCGGTGAAGACCGTCTCGGCGCCGTAGCGTTTGGTCGCCGAGCGCAGCGCGAGCCCGGCGGAGGACGCCGCCGGCCCGCCCAGGGCCGCGGAGGTGGGTCGGTGGGTGGCGTTCGCGGTCATCGGATTCCCGCCTGGAGGAACGCGTCGGTGACCCGGCGCTGGTTGAACAGGTAGACGAGCAGGACCGGCAGCGTGGCCAGCGTGGCCGCGGCCATCATCGGCCCGTACGCCGATCCCTCCTGGGTCTGGAACAGTGCCAGCCCGACTTGCACCGTGCTCTGCTCCGCCGACGGCGCGATCAGCAGCGGCCAGAGGTACTCGTTCCAGGTGCTGATGAACACCAGCACCGACAACGCGCTGATCGCGGGGCGCACCGACGGCAGCACGACGCTCAGAAGGATCTCCCGGTGGTACGCGCCGTCGAGACGGGCCGCCTCCAGCAGGCTCGGCGGCACCGCTTCGACGTGCTGGCGCAGCAACAGGATCCCGAAGCCGCACACGGCGCTGAGCGGCACGACGAGGCCCAGGTAGCTGTTCAGCCACCCCAGCCGGGCCGCCAGCAGGTAGTTCGGAATGATCAGCGCCTGCTGCGGTACCAGGATCGTCGCGATCACCGCGAGGTAGAGCACCGAACGGCCGCGGAACCGGAACACGGTGAACCCGTAGGCGGCCAGCACGCTGACCGCGACCTGGATCGCCGTCACGGCCAACGCCATCACGGCCGTGTTCAGCAGCAGCCGGGCCAGCGGCAGGTCGGTCAGCGCGATCCGATAGTTCTCCAGCGTCGGGTGGTCGGCCACCGGCGCCAGCGTGTAGAGCTCGTTCGGCGGCTTGAACGACGCGACCAGTGCCCAGAACACCGGGAACGCGAGGAACGCCACCACCACAACCGCGAGGAGGTGGGTGCCGATCGACCCTCCGCGTCCCGGCGTCATCCGGCGCCCCCCGGAGTTCGTCGCCCGGCGCGCTGGTACGCCAGGCTGATCGGGACGAACACCACGACGAGGAGCACCGCGGCCGCGGCGGCCAGCCCGGTGTCGAAGTAGTCGAACGCGTAGTCGTAGAGGTGGTAGTACACGTTGTCGGTCGCACCGCTCGGCCCGCCCTGGGTGAGCACCGCGACGTTCACGAAGGCCCACTGCCCGGCGAGCACCAGGCAGAGGAACGTGACCAGGGCGGTCGTGCGCCCGAGCAGCGGCACGACGAGCCGGCGGGTCACGTCCCACTCGGTCGCGCCGTCCACCCGGGCGGCCTCCAGCAGACGCCGGTCGATCCCGGCCAGACCGGCGAGGTAGAGCAACGTGTTGAGTGCGAAGATCTTCGTCCCGGTGAGCACGACGATCACCCCGAACGCCGACCCGCCCTCGCCGAGCCAGTTGACCGGCGGTATCGCGACGACATCGAGCGCGGCGTTGGCCAGTCCCTGCAGCGGGTCGAGCAGGAACCGCCAGGACACCGCGGTGGCGACCGGCGCCAGGACGACCGGCAGGAACAGCAGCGCCCGGTAGACCCGGGCGGCCGGACCGTCGTGCTTCCAGAGCAGCACCGCCATCGCGAACGGCGCGACCGTGGCGAACGGCAACAGCGCGACGGCGTACGCGACGGTGCGGAGGCTCGCCGAGCGGAACTCGGGATCCGCGAACAGCCGCCGGAAGTTGTCGGTACCCACGAACGTTCCCTCGCCGCGGATCAGGTGCCAGTCCAGAACGCTCAGTGCCAGCGTGAGGACGACCGGCAGGTAGACCCAGGCCGCGAGCAGCGCGAGGCCCGGCGTCAGGTAGAGCCAGTGGGTCTGCCGGTGCGGGCGCCGCTCGCGCCGCCGGTCGGAACCCCCGACCGGCGGCGCGAGCCGAGGCTCGGTCTTCTCCAGCGTCACGAGGCCAGCAGCTCGGTGATCCGCTGGTCGACCTTCGCCAGAGTGCTGGGTGGATCGGCCCGGTCGAGCATGATCGGCGCGACCGCGCTGTCCTGCAGGATCTGCCGCGCCTGGTCACTGCGGCGGCCGGGCATCGACTGGTACGGCGTCACGTCGGCCAGCTGGGTCATCGCCGGCTGGATCGACGGCTGCTGAGCCAGTCGCTTGGCCAGCGCCGGGTCCGCGGCGGAGTCGGTGCGCAGCGGCAGGTACCCGATCTTCTCGGTGATGATCCCGAACGCAATCCGGCTGGTCAGGAACGTGAGGAACTCCCACGCGGCGGCCTGCTCGGCCTTGTCCTTGGACAGCACGACCAGACCCGCACCGGAGTACGTGGGCCGGGCCGGCTGGTCCCCGAACCGGGGCAGTCCCGCGGTGCGCAGCTCGAACGACCCGTCGGCGGCCTTGGTGAAGCTCGCCATCAGCGCAGTGCTCGTCACGTACATGCCGAGTTTGCCGGCCTTGAACAGGGAGATAGCGTCGTCGTCGGCGATCGCGGGCTGCGCGCCGGACGCGGTGAGGTCGCCGAGCATGCTCAGCGCACCGACCGCCTGCGGGCTGTCCAGCTGGACATCCCCGGACTCCGACAGCAGCGCGCCACCGTTGCTGTTGATCAGCGACTGGGTGAGGAAGTCGGACTTCGCGGCGTTCGCGGCCGAGAGGTACACGCCCTGCTGCTGGGTCTTGCTCCGGATCGTCAGCGCCGCGGCCTTCACTTCCTCCCAGGTCTGCGGCGGCTTGGCCGGGTCCAGCCCGGCGGCCCGGAACAGCTTCGCGTTCACGAAGAGCGTCGGTGTCGACATCGCGAACGGCATCGCGACCAGCTTGTCGTCGACGTTGCCTGCCTCGATCGCGCCGGGCAGCAGCTGCGACGTCACGGTCTTGACCTCGTCGGCTGACGCGAGATCGTCGATCGGCACGATCGGCAGGTTGTCGGCCGCCGACGCCAGCTTGCTCCAGCCGATCTGGGCGATGTCGGGTGGGTCGCCAGCCGCGGCCTGGGCCTGGACCCGGGTGTAGAGCTCCTTCGAGGTCCCGCCCTCCGGTTTGATCGTGATGTTCGGGTGTTCCTTCTCGAACAGGTCGATCAATTCTTGGACGCCCTGCCCGCCGAGGTCGGGTGTCCCGTAGTTGTAGGACGCGAACCGGATCGTCACCGGTGCGTCGGTGGCCTCGTCGGACTCCGCGGCGTCGCAGGCGGCGACGCAGAGGAGCGTGAGCACGGTCAGCGCTGCGCCGAGCCGGTGCCGGCGACGTCTGCCATCCAAGAGGGTCATGGCTGTGCTGTCCTGTCTGTGCCGTAGAACGTGAACGTGGTCCGTGGTTCGGCTAGGGCGATCGGTCCGTCGAAGCACGACGACGCGTCGCTCCGCAGCTGCGCCGTCGCGGCGTCGTCGGTGTCCTGGACATGGGTGAGAACGAGCACGCCGACGCCGGCGAGCGCGGCGAGCCGCCCGGCCTCGGTTGCCGACAGGTGTCCGTGCGGGCCGGTGTCCGGCTCGCGCAGCGTCGCTTCGCAGAGCAGCACGTCGACGCCGGCGGCGAGGTCCAGGAGCGCATCGGTCCACCCGGTGTCCCCGGTATAGGCGAAGCTGCCCGCGCCGGAGGTCAGCCGGAACCCGCAGGCGGGAACGGCGTGGCGCATCGCCACCGCGGTGACTTCGCAGCCCGCGACCTGATACCGCGTCCCGGGCTCGACCTCGACGGCGTCGAAGACCAGGTCGAATGCGCGGTCCAGCGGCGGCGACGTGTGCACCGGGAACAGGCTCTGGAGCGTGCGGAACACTTCGGGCGCCCCCGGCGGCAGATAGCAGGGGGTGGCGCGGACGGGGCGGGTCAGCCCACCGGCCTGGCCGTTCCGGGGATAGGTCACCAGCGGCGCCAGCAGCGATTTGGCGATCGGGACCAGGTCGTAGCAGTGGTCCATGTGGAGGTGCGTGACGAACACCGCGTCCGGAGCGCGACCGCCCAGCGCGCCGCGCAGCGCACCGGCGGTGCCCGGCCCGCAGTCGAAGAGCAGCGTGGCCGCACCGACGTGCACCAGATAGCCCGAGCTCGGCTCCCCGGCGCCGGGCATCCCCGCGCGGCGCCCCAGCACCTCGAGCACGAGTGTCTCCGGCCCGGCATCGTGCCCGTCGGTCGCGACGCGCACCACTCCGGAACGCGTCTGGTACTCGGTGCCCCGGCCCGCGTCCAGCGTCATGCCGGGAACGAAACCAGAGCCCCGAACGGCGCGACAACGACGAAAAACGACGTCGGCGATAGGCCGGAACGACGTGCCGCGGCGCCTACCGTCACCGGCATGGACGAGCGGACAGAGGGAACCGTCGCTTTGGTGACCGGCGGCGGCTCGGGAATCGGGGCCGCCTGCGCGGCTGCGCTGCGCGACCGCGGCGACCGCGTCGCGGTCGCCTCCCGCAGCGGTAAGGCGGACGACGGCCTGCGCGGCGTCCGCTGCGACGTCACCGACCCGGCGTCGGTGGACGCCGCGTTCGCCGAGGTCGAGGATGCGTTGGGCCCGGTGGAGATCCTGGTCGCGAACGCCGGCATCATCCGCGACGCGTTGCTGGCCCGCCTGACCGACGAGGCGTTCACCGAGGTGGTGGACGTCAACCTGGCCGGTGCGTATCGGGTGGCGCGCCGAGCCAGCCGGCGGATGATCCGGGCCCGGCGCGGACGGATCGTGTTCGTGTCGTCGGCTGCGGGGTTGTCGGGGTCGGTCGGTCAGGCGAACTACGCGGCGTCAAAGGCTGGTCTGGTCGGGTTGAGCCGGTCGATCGCGCGGGAGCTGGCACCGCTCGGCATCACGGCGAACGTCGTCGCGCCCGGCCCGGTCAGCACCGGAATGACACACACGCTGGACGAGCGGCAACGCGCCGCCCTGATCGGTGGGGTGCCGATGGGCCGGATGGCCACCCCGGAGGAGGTGGCCGCCGCGGTGTGTTTCCTCGCGTCGCCGGCTGCGGCGTACATCACCGGCGCCGTGTTGCCGGTCGACGGCGGCGCAGGCATGGGCCACTGACCGAAGCCTGCGACGCCGCCGAGGCGCGCTAGGAGCCGGGAACCAACGCCGGTTCTCCGGCGAACCACTGGCTGTAGGCGTACCGGAAGTGCCCGTTGCGTCCGGCGTCGACGAGCGCCGCGTTCACCTGTTCCCGCAGGACCGTGTTGCCCTCCGCGACCGCGAACACGACGTCGCCCGGGTCGCCGAACTGCCCGGCGACGATCAGCGAGCCGGTCTTGTCCTCGTGCTGCAGGTGCGCGGCCAGCCCGCTGTCGATGAGCGCCGCGTCGAACTGTCCGGCGTTGATCGCCGCGCCGATGGCCGCCTCGTCCAACTCGGTGGTCTGCACGCCCGCGGCCTGGACCTCGTCCGGCAGGAGGCTGCTCGATTCGACGGCCACCCGCTTGCCCCGGAGCGACTCCAGCGTGGTGAGGCTCTTGTCCGCCGTCAGGATCGTGATCGCCCGGCGGAAGTACGGCTCGGTGTAGTCGACCGGGAGTTCCTCGGGGTCGCCCTCGGGCAGCGCGAAGAACTGGCCCGCGGTCAGGTCGCAGAACTTCCGGCCGAGCGCCTGCGCGGCGAGGATGTCGGTCCGGTCGACCTCGACGATCACCGGCTGCACGCCGAGCCGCTGCCCCACGAGCGTCAACAACTCGACGTCGAAACCTTCGGCCTTCGTACCGCCGGTCGCCGCCGCCGTTGCCAGGTAGGGGACCCCGCCACCCCACTGGCAGACGGTCAGCTGACCCTTGCGGACGAGCGGAACGGTCACGCCGGTCGGCACCTTCTCCATCGCCGCGGTGGGCGAGGGTGCCACCGACGGCCCGCCGCTGCTCCGGCTCGGCGAGAGGGTGGGGCCTTTCGGCTCGTCACTGGACGAACACCCGGCCAACGCGAGGGATAAGACAAGCGGAACGGCCACGATCAGGCGGTGTCTCACCGGACTCCCCGTACCTCGGTGGATTTGAGCCCGGTCACCCTAGCGCGACGAATGCACAGCAAGAACACAGGTCACAGCATTTGCCGGAAAGCGTCGACTGCGATGGCATACTTTTGACACCACAAGAGAGTGGGCGCTCGCAAACATCGGGCGCCCCGTCCTGAGGGGGCCGCCATGGACGTGTCCGGGGACGATCGGAAGTCCGCTGCGCTCGCGGCGGAGCGGGTACGGCCGGCGCCGGGGGCGCGCGTGATCTCCGGCTTCACGCCCGCCCGGGAGGTCCTGCGCAGCACCGGCATGCGGCAGGCCGGTGCCGGCGCGAAGGACGCCCCGGCCGTCGACCCGGAGTTCGCGTCGGTGTTCTTCCTGGACGGGGAGGCACACCGGCAGAAGCGCACCGCGATCGCGCGGTTCTTCACACCGAAGGCGATCGCGACGCGGTACCGGGCGGTGATGGAGCGGACCACCGACGAGCTGCTCACCGGCCTGCGGGCGGCCGGCGGAGGACGGCTCGACACGATCAGTTTCGAGCTGGCGGTCACCGTCGCCGCGGACATCGTCGGCCTGACCGACAGCAACCAAAAAGCGATGGCGCGGCGCATCCAAGGGACGCTCTTCGCCACCCGCTACCACCACCGGGCCTTACCGATCCGCGCGCTCGTCCAGCTCGTGACCGCGGTGAACGGCCTGCGTTTCTACCGGCGTGACGTGCTCCCCGCCATCCGCACCCGGCGTGCGCAGCGCCGCGAGGACGTCATCTCGCACCTGATCGACGAGAACTACCCGAACAAGGCGATCCTGATCGAATGCATGACCTACGCCGTCGCCGGCATGGTCACGACCCGCGAGTTCATCGTGATGGCCGCCTGGCACCTGTTCGAGAAGGACGAGCTGCGCGCCCGCTTCCTCGCCGCCGACGAGCAGGGCCAGCTCGCGATCCTGATCGAGATCCTCCGGCTGGAGCCGGTCGCCGCCATGCTGCACCGGCGTGCGACGGCCGACGCCGCGCTGCCGTCCGGGTCGGCGCACGAGGGCGAACTGCTCGCGCTGAGCATCCGGGACGCCAACGTGGACGCTGCCGCGGTCGGCGCGTGCCCGTTCACGCTCGACGCCGACCGCGCGGGGGCGGTCAACCACACCAGCGCGTACCTGAGCTTCGGCGACGGCAGCCACCGGTGCCCCGGTGCGCAGGTCGCGCTCAACGAGACCCGGGTGTTCCTGGACCGGTTGTTCCGGGTCCCGGGGCTCCGGCTCGTGCAGACGCCCCGGATGAGCTGGTCGGACGCGCTGATGAGCTACGAGCTGCGCGGCGCCGTCGTCACCTGCGATCGCACGACCGCCAACGGCTGACCGCCCGGCCGCTCACCGGCCCCCGCGCCGGTCCAGCCAGGCGCGACCACGGCGCTGTCACACCCGGCGCCGCGCCGGTGTCTCGTGCTGTGGCACGGTCGAGAGCGACAGGCGGGAGCTGGGCATGGACCACGGTCAACCGGACGCCGCGACCGAGGCGTTCGTCACCCACCGCAACCTGCTCTTCACGGTTGCCTACGAGATGCTCGGCTCGGCCGCCGACGCGGAGGACGTCCTGCAGGAGACCTGGCTGCGGTGGACGACGGTCGACCTGGACACGGTGCGGGACCACCGCGCCTACCTGGTCCGGATCACGTCGCGTCAGGCGCTCAACCGGATCCGCACGCTGGGCAGGCGCAAGGAGACCTACGTCGGAGCCTGGCTGCCCGAACCATTGCTCACCTCTCCCGACCTGGCCGAGGACGTCGAGCTCGCCGAGAGCGTCTCGATGGCGATGCTGCTGGTCATGGAGACGCTCACGCCGACCGAGCGGGCGGTCTTCGTCCTCCGCGAGGTGTTCGACTTCGGATACGGCGAGATCGCGGAATCCGTCGACAAGAGTCCGGCCGCGGTCCGGCAGATCGCCCACCGGGCACGAGCCCACGTCGCCGCGCGCCGACCGCGCGTACCCGCGTCTCCGCAGCAGACCCGGGACGCGCTCGACGCGCTCCGGCACACCCTGGAGACCGGCGACGTGCAGAGCCTGCTCGACCTGCTCGCGCCGGACGTCGTCGTGATCGGCGACGGTGGCGGGGTGAAGCAGACCGTGCTGCGGCCGGTCGTGGGGGCGGACAAGGTGGTCCGCCTGTTCACCGGCGGCTTCGCGAAGCTCGACACCGCCCCTACTGCCGAACCCGTCCAGGTCAACGGTGGCCCGGCGCTGCTCGTCCGGATCGGCGGCGAGATCGACGGCGTCGTCGCGCTGCGGATCGACGACGGCCTGATCACCGGGTTCTACTACGTGCGCAATCCCGAGAAGCTGTCACGGGTGGTACGGGAGACCACCGTGAGCCGCTGAGGAGGCACCGATGATCGAGCAGGAGGACGTCGACGGCGTCACCGTCGTACGCCTGGCCCACGGGAAGGTCAACGCGCTCGACGTCGAGTTGCTGCGGGAGATCACCGCGGTCTTCGATCGCCTGACCCGCTCCGCGTCCCGGGCGGTGGTCCTGACCGGCACCGGTTCGTGCTTCTCGGCCGGCGTCGACCTGTGGCGGGTCGTCGACGGTGGCGCTGCCTATGTGGACGCTTTCCTGCCGGCGCTCAGCGACGCGTTCCTGTCCGTCTTCACGCTGGACAAACCCGTGGTGGCGGCGCTCAACGGCCACGCGATCGCCGGCGGCGCCGTCCTCGCCTGCGCGGCGGACCAGCGGTTGGCCGTGGAGTCCGGAGCACGCATCGGGGTGACCGAACTCGTCGCCGGTGTGCCGTTCCCGCCCGTCGCGCTGGAGATCGTCCGGTTCGCGATCGGCGAGCAGTCGGCCCGCGCGGCGATCGTCACCGGGAACACCGTCGATCCGCCGGGCGCGTTCGCCGCCGGGTTCGTCGACCGGCTCGTGCCCGCCGACACGCTGCGGGACACCGCGCTCGCCACCGCGCGACGGCTGGCGTCGATTCCGCCCGACACGTTCGGGTTGACGAAGCAGCAGCTGCGGCTGCCGGTCCAGGAGCGGATCGACCGATACCGGCCGCTGCACGACGCGCGCGTGCGTGATCTCTGGGTGGCGGGCGTCGAGGGCGGGCGCCTCCGGCGGTACATGGAGTCGGTGACCGCCGGGCGCTGACACTCACACGACGGCCGGATCGAAGTAGTCCCGCAGCGACGCCACCAGCCCGTCGCGGACGCGGAAGATCTGCACGAGCGAGATCGGATCGTGGTCCACCAGCACGGTGTCGACCTCCGCGATGAGCACGCCGGGCTCCGGCCGGTGCAGCACGTACCGGGTGCGCTCGACGTCGACGGGCCCGGTGGTCGGCTGCGGACGACGGTAGTACTCGCTCAGGCCACGGCGGATCTCGTCCCGGCCGGCCAGGCGTCGCGGGAACGGATGGCCGGGTGGGACGAGCGGCGCCTCGTAGACGCCGTCGTCGGTGAACAGCGCGGCGACCGCTTCGGCGTCCCGCGTCATCGCACCCGCGTAGACGTAGCGCTGGTAGAGCTCCTCCGGAGTAGCCACATTCCCTCCTTTTCTCGATCAGATCAGAGCATTGACGGCGTATACCACCGGCCCTACCCTCAGAGTCCACATTGTTACGAAGAGTTTTCGAACCACGGGGGATCCCCATGGCTCACCGTCCGATGAGGTGGGTCGCCACCCTGCTGGCCGCCGTGCTCGCGGTTACCACGCTCAGCGGCACGCCGTCCGGGCCCACCGCCCGGACCGAGAGCGGCCCCGTGGAGGGCGTCCGGGAGCACGGCGTCGACAGCTTCCTCGGCATCCCGTACGCCGCCGCGCCGGTCGGACCGCTCCGCTGGCGACCACCGAGGCCCGCGCCGCGCTGGGCGGGCGTCCGCGACGCCGACACGTTCGGCGACCGCTGCGCGGCACTGGCGAGCACCAACGGCCCCCGGACGGAGTCCGAGGACTGCCTGTTCGTCAACGTCCAGCGGCCGGCCGGCACCAAGCCCGGCGACCGGCTGCCGGTCTACGTGTTCATCCACGGCGGCGGGCTGGCCAACGGCACTTCCGCCCAGATGGACATGGCGACGTTCGTCCGCCGCACCGGCGTCATCGGCGTCACGTTCAACTACCGCCTGGGCGTCCTCGGGTTCCTCCGGCACCCGTCGCTGGGCGCCGACAGCGGCAACCACGGCTTCCAGGACCAGCAGGCCGCGCTGCGCTGGGTCCACCGCAACATCGCCGCCTTCGGCGGCTCGCCGGCGTCGGTGACGGTCGGCGGTTCGTCGGCCGGTGGCTGGTCGGTCTGCGGGCACCTGACGGCGCCCGCGTCACGCGGGCTGTTCGCCCGCGCGATGATCCAGTCCGGCTCGTGCACCAGCATTTCTCAGTCGGACGCCATGAGCGCGGCCACCGCGTTCGCCCGGAACCTCGGTTGCGACACGGCGTCCTGCCTGCGGGGACGCTCCACCGCAGCGCTGCTGGACGCCGGCGCCGAGTTCGAGCCGCGGCTCGTCGCCGGGACACCCACGCTGCCGGTCGCGCCGGCCGACGCGGTGCGGGCCGGACGTTTTGCCCGGGTCCCGCTGGTGCTCGGGGCGAACCGCGACGAGGGCCGCACGTTCGCGCTGGAGATGATCGGCTGGTCGCAGGCGCAGTACGTCGCGTGGGTCCGGGGCCGGTTCGCGACCGGCGCCGACGCGGTGCTGGCCCACTACCCCTGGCCCGCCGACGCCGACCCGTTCACCCCGGCCTACCTGGTCGGCGCGATCTTCACCGACTCCGGGCTGCTCACGAGGATCGGCGGCTGCGGGACGCGCGGGTCGTGGACCGACTTCGCTCGCTGGACACGGGTGTACGGGTACGAGTTCGCGCACCGGACCGGGCCGGGGCTCTGGCCGATCCCCGGGTACGTGTGGGGCGCCGGGCACGCCGCCGAACTGGCCTACCTGTGGCCGAGTTTCGACAACGGCACGCCGATCGCCCCGACCTTCGACGCCGCCGAACGTCGGCTGGCCGCCGAGATGACCCGGCGCTGGGGCGCGTTCATCCGCGGCGGTGACCCGTGGCTACCGTACGGGCCGAAGCGCCGTCTGCTCGCGCTCCGGGCCGACGGGCAGAGCGGGCTGATCGACGACGCCGCCTACGCCGCCGACCACCGATGCGCGCTCTGGAACAAAATCAGGACACCGTGACGGAGACGCCGTCGCTCCCGAACGACTCGTAGAGCGTCAGCTTCGTGATCGTCTGTCCCGCCGGGATGTCCCACGCCCAGGTCACCTCGGTGCTGGAGCCCGGCGCGACGTCGGACAGGAACTTCGAGGTGTCCTCGTTCGCGGCGACCGACCCGGTGATGTCCAGGTCGTACTTCTCGCCGGACTTCGTGAACGCCTCGTTCGCCGACGCCACCGTCAGACCGAGCGGTGAGCTGCCGAGGTTCTTCACCGTGGCGTCCACCAGGCAGAACTGGCCCTTCGGCTTGTACTGGGTGTACTGGCCCACGGAGGTCACACCGCACTTCACGGACTTCACGACGAACTCAGCGTCACCGTCGCGGACCGGCTTGTTCAGCGCGCCGTCCGACCCCTGCTGGGTGCTGCCGGGGGTGGGCGCGTCGCTTCCGCCGAGAGGCGCGGAATAGCTGGGGCTGTCGCTGCTCGACCCGGAGTCGGTGTCGCGCATGTTGTACGCGACCGCACCGATGATGCCGAAGACCAGGCATAACGCGACGACGCCGCCGATCACGAACAGCGCGATCTTGCCGCCGGAGGACTTCTTCGGCGGCTGGCCGTACGGGGGCTGGCCGTGCGGAGGCTGCCCGTACGGGGGCTGCCCGTATGCGGGCTGGCCGTAGGGAGGCTGGTTGAACTGGGGCTGCCCGTACTGGGGATCGCCCGGCGCGGGCTGTCCGTACTGGGGCTGCCCGTACGAGGGCTGATCACCGTACGAGGAGGGGGGCGGCGGCAGGTTGGGCGGCGGTGCCCCGTAGGGCTGCTGCGGCCCGGCGCCGTAGGGCTGCTGCGGATCGGGTGGGTACGTCATGTGCAGCGACGCTACCGGCGTTCGGTGCGGGCGTCGTCGGGGGTTCGCTCAAGCCTGAAGTTCCTCCTTGCTTCCGCGGCCACGATCGTGGCCGCCAGCGCCGTACGGTGATCCTTCGTCCAGGGCGGCCCGAGCGTCGTCCGCGGACCGTGCAGGACGTCGGTGGCGCGCTCTCCGAGGATTCCGGCTGCGCGACTCTCCACGTCCTTGGCCTCGAAGAGGTGAACGTCCCAGTTCCGGGCACGGGCGGCCTCGGCGAGGATCTGCCGGTACATGACGGAGTCGGCGCGGGCCTCGTACGGCACCCGTCGCTGGATCGCGATGTCGTCCGGAAAATCGAGCGGCCAGGCGCGGAGCGACATCGACACGATCGGGTCGGGCACGGCAGCCGCCAACTCGTCCAGCGACGCCGCCGTGGCCCGGCCCGCCGACGCCCGCACCCGGGCCACCAGCTCCGCCGCCGCGGCGTCGTCCAGGCCCTTACCGTCGCTGTGGATGGGCGCCGCAGGCGTCCCGGGCTCGACCAGCACGAGCCGCCTCCGGTCGACGACCCGGTGGTCGGCCGACGCCGTGACCGCGACGGCCCACCCGAAGTGATGGGCGATCCCCACGCGCATGCTTGGTGAGTATGCCGCTGTCGGCGCGCCCGGACCACGGTCAGCACGCGCCTTTCGAGGCCGGGAGCTGCAGCGCAACTAGGCTTTCGGCATGAGCTCCAGGCCAGTACGCGTCGGGCTGCAACTCCAGCCCCAGCACGCCGACTACCAGTCCATCCGCCGTGCGGCTGCCGAAGCCGAGGACATCGGCGTCGATATCCTGTTCAACTGGGATCACTTCTACCCGCTCTACGGGGACCCCGACGGCAAGCACTTCGAGTGCTGGACGATGCTCGCCGCCTGGGCCGAGCAGACCTCCCGGGTCGAGATCGGCGCCCTGGTCACCTGCAACAGCTACCGCAACCCCGAACTCCTGGCCGACATGGCGCGCACCGTCGACCACATCAGCGACGGCCGGCTCATCCTCGGCATCGGCTCCGGCTGGTTCGAGAAGGACTATCAGGAGTACGGCTACGAGTTCGGCACCGCCGGCGGCCGCCTCGACGACCTCGCCGAGGCCCTTCCGCGCATCGAATCGCGGCTGGGAAAGCTGAACCCGGAGCCGACCAGGGACATCCCGGTGCTGATCGGCGGCGGTGGCGAGAAGAAGACGCTGCGGCTGGTCGCCAAGCACGCCGACATCTGGCACACGTTCGGCGACCCCGAGAAGGTCGAGCACAAGATCGGCGTCCTGCGCAGGCACTGCGCCGACGTCGGGCGCGACCCGGCCGAGATCGAGATTTCCGCCGGGGTGAGCGGCAAGCCCGCGGAGACCGGTCAGACGCTGCTGGACTTGGGTGTCACGCTGTTCACGATCGAGGCCAACGGGCCCGACTACGACTACCGCGAGCTGCGCGAGTGGCTCACCTGGCGCGACGAGGTCAACGGCTAGAGCGTCGCCTCCGCGTAAGTGGGCGCAGTCGGGCGGGCCATAGGTCGCCTGAACGCGCCCACTTACCGTGTCCGTCGCGGCCCTAGTACGGGTTCGCGACGACCAGGTCCTCTGCGGGGAAGAGCGTCAGCACCCGGGCTCCCTCCGGCGTCACCACGACCTCTTCCTCGATCCGGGCCGCCGAGAACCCGTCCGACGCCGGGCAGTACGTCTCCAGCGCGAACACCATGCCCGCCTGCAGCTCCACCGGCTCGGTCATGCTGTTCAGCCGCGAGATGATCGGCCGCTCGTGCAGCCCCAGCCCGAGCCCGTGCCCGAACTGGAGGCCGAACGCCGCCATCTCGTCCTCGAAGCCGAACTCGGTCGCCGCCGGCCACAGCGCGGCGATCTCGTCGGTGCCGACGCCGGGCTTCACCGCGTGGATCGCCGCGTCCATCCACTCGCGGGCCCGCCGGTAGGCGTCCCGCTGGCTCCGGGTGGCGCTGCCGACGCTGAACGTCCGGTAATAGCAGGTCCGGTACCCGTTGAACGAGTGGATGATGTCGAAGAACGCCTGGTCACCGGGGCGGATCAGCCGGTCGGAGAAGTTGTGCGGATGCGGGTTGCAGCGCTCCCCCGAGACGGCGTTCACCGCTTCGACCTGATCGGACCCCAGTGCATACAGGCGCTGGTTGACCAGCGCCACGATCTCGTTCTCCCGGACGCCCGGCTTCAACGCCTCCAGCACATCCTGGTACACCCCGTCGACCATCGCCGCCGCCTGGGTGAGCAGCAGGATCTCGTCCGGCGACTTGAGCTGGCGCGCGTCGAGCATCAGCTGCTGCGCGTCGAGCACCCGCAGCCCCTGGCGCTGCATCTCGAACAGGAACGGCGGTTCGACGATGTCGACGCCGACCGGAGCGTCCGCCACCCCCGCGTCCTCGAGCAGGCCGCGGATCTCTCGCACCGCCGCGGCCATCAGGCCCGCGCTCGGCGCTATCGCGCCGCGCAACCCGAGCATGCCCGCGCGGCAGTCCGCCTCCGCCAACCACGGCGCGTACAGACGATGATGACGCGCGGCCGAGCCGAAATCCCAGAGCGTCGGGCCGGAGTTACGGGTGAGCAGCGCGTACCGGGTCATTTTGTCGCCGAGCGCACCACCGATCCAGGTCTGCGTGGTGTACCGGATGTTGTAGAAGTCGAACAGCAGGAACGCCCCGCACTCGCTGGAGTCCAGCGCCGCACGAGCCCGCTCCAACCGGTACCGCCGGAGCCGGTCGACGTCGAGGCGCTGCTCATAGTCGACCGCCATGTGCCCCGGCGCCGCGAGCGGCCTCACGACGCACCCGCCGCGTCGCCCACGGCCGCCCCGCTCCGCGGCCCGAGACCCGGGGACCCCAACCCGTCGTCCACGGGCACGTCTTCCGGCGTCAGCGCCAGCCCCGCCGCCGCGGCCTGCAGGTCGAGCAGGATCGCGAAGTCCTCGGTGACCCGTCCGCTGCTGACCGCTGCCTGGACCAATTGCGCGGTGAGCGCGGCGACCGGCATCGGGACGTCGAGCGAGTGCGCCGCCGCGAGCCCCAGGTCAAAGTCCTTGCGCAGCAGCACCGGCGTGAACGTCGGCGCGTAGTCGAGGTGCACGAACGCCGGCGACTTGTACCGGGTGAACACCGAGCCCATCACGCTGCTGTTCAAGAATTCCAGGAACGCGGCGCGGGACACCCCGCCCTTCTCGGCGAGCACGGTGATCTCGGCCAGGCACTGCGTCACGACACCGAGCATCAGGTTGTGGCAGATCTTCACCAGCCGCGCCGAGTCACCCTCCCCGACGTACGTCACGGACTTCCCCAATAACCCGAGCAGCGGCTCCCACCGGGAGAAGACCCCGGCCGGTCCGGAGACCACCAGGCTCAGCCCGCCGGCGTCGGCGACGCGACCGTTGCCGCTCACCGGCGCCGCGAGGAAGTCCACACCCCGGTCCGCGCAGGCCGCCCGCGCCGCCGCCGACGAGTCGGTGGAGACCGTCGAGCAGTCGACGACCGCGCCCGGCACGGAGTCACCCGCCAGCAGCTCGGCCAGTACCTCCTGGAGGTCGGCCGGTGTGGAGACCATCGTGAACACGACGTCGCGGTCGCGCAGCGCCGCGATCGTGTCCGCCACCGTGCATCCGGCGCCCGTGAGAGCTTCCGCCTTGGAACGGGTCCGGTTCCAAATGTGGACGTCGACCCCGGACCGTCCGAGCCGAGAGGCCATCGCCGCACCCATCCGGCCGGCCCCGATCCAACCCACGCTCTCACTCATGCGTCTGCCTCCAGTGAACGCCGTCCGCAGCGGTCGGTCGTAAAGCATTCAGTCGTGCGGCCAGCCAGTCCGCGGTGTACGGGCGGTGCCAGGGCGTGCGGTTCGCGCAGCCGTGGTTGCCGTCCTCGAGCATCAGCAGCTCGGCACCGGGCACCTCGTCCACCAGGCGCTGAGCGTGCTGCCAGGGGATCAGCCGGTCCTGGCGCCCGAAGACCACGAGCAGCGGCGCGGTGATCCGCGAGGTCTGACCCGCGAGCGTCAACGTGTCGGCGACGGCCCGGGCCTCGGCGTCGGACGACGTCCACGAGCGGACGCGGAACGTCTCCCTGGTCAGCGGCGGCAGCCCGTCCCAGCACTCGCCGAAGTCGTAGGGCCCGGCGAGCGCGACGCAGGCCCGGACGCGGTCGCCGAGCGCGGCGGCGACGCGGGGTGCGTAGTACCCGCCGAGGCTCACGCCCCAGACGCCCAGGAGTGCGGTGTTCACGTCCGGGACGTGCGCCAGCGCGTCGGCGATCGCGAGCCCTGGCGCGGACCAGTCGCCACGGATGGGCAGCGCGTACTCGGCCTCACCCTGGCCCGGACCGTCGACCGTGAACGTGGCCAGGCCCCGGACGAGCAGCGTGTCCTCGGTGGCGCGGAGCTCCTCCTTCGCGGAGTCCAGTCCGGACAGCAGGATCACACACGGTGCGCCGGGCGCCGGGACCCGAAGAACCCCGGCTAGCGCGGTCCCCTCGAACGGGATCGAGATCCGGCGGCCCGGTGGGGTCAGCAGCGGGAGTGCGGTGTTCAGACACTCGACGGCGTGGCGATGCGCTTCCCGGGCCTGTGCCGGGTCGTCGGTGAACACGAACTTCGCGAAGTGGTAGTAGACCGCCGCGCGGGCGAAGTGCTCCCCCGCCGACCGGGCACTCAGCGCCGACCGCCCGAGCGCCTCGTGTTCGGCGGCCACCGCGGACCACGCCGCACACCAGTCGTCCCACCGCGTCAGCCCGTCGGTGATCCGCGCGAAGTCCGGAGCGGTCACCCCGTTGGCAACGAACCGCGGCCCCCAGTGCGCAATCGCCGACACCACCCGATCATCCGGCTGCGCGGCGGTAGCCGCGTCTCCGGACCGGGAGCCCGTCCAGGGCGACGCTGACAGACGAGCGCGAGGCCGCCTCGTATTACCCATACTCAAGGCCTCGCGCTCGCCTGTCAGCGTCGTTCTGGAGGGGCCGCCCACCGAGGTAGAGTTCGGCGATCTCCGGGTGGTCGCGGACCTCCGCCGCTGACCCGGTCAGCCGGACGACCCCGCCCTCCATCACGACCCCGTGCGTCGCCAGCCCGAGCCCCAGCCGCACGTTCTGCTCGACCAGCAGCACGGTCACCCCTGCCTCGTGCAGGTCCGAGATCACCCGCGAGACCTCGGCGAGGCTGCGCGGGTCGAGTCCGAGCGACGGTTCGTCGAGCAGCACGAGTTTCGGTTCGAGCATCAGGCAGCGGGCGATCTCCACCATCCGACGCTGTCCACCGGACAGGTTGCCCGCGTGTTCCCCCGACCGCTCGGCGACCAGCGGAATCCGTTCCACGACCTGCGCATACCGCTCGGCGAGCAGCCGCCGGTCGCGTCGCAGGAGGTATCCGCCCATCAGCACGTTCTCCCGCACCGAGAGGCCGGGGAACAGCGCGTGCGACTGCGGTACCTGGGTGATGCCCCGGCGGAGGATCTCGTCCGGCGCGAGCCGGTCGGTGCGCTGCCCGCCCATCGTGACCTCGCCACGCCGGGGACGCAGCAGCCCGCTGATCACCCGCAGCACCGTCGACTTCCCGGCACCGTTGGGTCCGACGATGCACGTCACGGTCTGCGCGGCGCAGTGCAGGTCGACGCCCTGCAGGACGTCTCCCCCGCCGTATCCCGCGACCACCCCGGACAGCGTCAACACGTCAGCGCACCTCCTCACGGGCTTGCCCGCCGGACGCCCCGTCGGCCGGGGACGCGTCGTCGCCCAGGTACGCGTCGAGCACGGCCGGATCGCGCCGGAGCACCTCCGGCGGCCCGGACGCGATCACCGAGCCGCGGTGGAGCACGACCGCGTGATCGCACACCTCGGTGACCAGCGGGATGTTGTGCTCGACGACGAGGAACGTCACGCCGCGCCGGTTCACCTCGCCGATCACCTCGACGAGCCGGCCCAGCATGGTCGGGTTCACCCCGCCGGCCGGTTCGTCCAGCAGGATCAGCGACGGCTCGAGCATCAGTACCTGCGCCAGCTCGACGAGTTTCTGCTGGCCGTAGGAGAGCGACCCGGCCCGCTCGTCGGCGAACCGCCCGAGCCCCACCAAGTCCAGCAGCTCCCGCGCGCGAGCGGCCTCGGAGCCGCTGATCGCGTCGGCGAACATCGTCCGCCAGCGACCGTCGGGCAGCGGCGCCACCACGTTCTCCCGCACGGTCATGTCCTTGAACAGCCGGGTGACCTGGTAGGTCCGGCCGAGCCCGAGGTGGCCTCGCCGCCACGGCGGCAACCGGTCGATGCGCCTGCCGTCGAACCACACCGAACCCCGGTCGGGCGCCATGCCGCCGGTGACCAGGTTGAACAGCGTCGTTTTGCCGGAGCCGTTCGGGCCGATCAGGCCGGTCACCGAGCCCCGGCGGACGGTCAGGTCGACGCCGTTGACCGCCACCAGCCCGCCGAAGCGTTTGGTCACTCCCCGGATGTCCAACAGCACCCCGGAATCACTGTCCGGCGGTGGTGCGCCGGACGGCGTCGATCTGAATGAGAGGGCACCCGTTTGGTCGGTGAACTCGACGACCGACGGGTGGCGTTTGCGCCACCAGGCCTGCGCCGTAGGCAGCAGGCCCGCGGGCAGGAACAGGACGACGAGCACCAGCGCACCACCGAACAGCAGCACGCGCGCCGACGCGCTGCCGCCGTAGACGGTCGCCGCCTCGCTGAGGAACGCGACCAGGAAGCCGCCGACCACCGGGCCGTAGAGCGTGCCGCGGCCACCCACCAGCGCGGCCAGCACGATCACGACGCTGCCCAGGATCGCGAACGCGCCGACCGGGTTGAGGAACGTGAGGTAGTACGCGTAGACGCCACCGGCGACGCCGATGAAGAACGAGCTCGCGACGAACGCCACGACCTTGAAGCGGGTCGTGTTGACGCCGATCGAGGCGGCTTTGCCCTCGTCCTCCCGGATCGCGACCAGGCCGGTGCCGAACTTCGTGCGGCGGATCCAGGCGCTGAACAGCACGGTCAGCACGAGCAGCAGCAGAAACACGTAGTAGAACGGGATGTTCTGGTAGTCGCGGTCCCAGAACGGCAGCTCCAGCGTGATGCCGTCGGAGCCTTTGGTCAGTCCACGGGCGTTCGCGGCCAGGATCTGGGCAGCGAGCAGCATCGCGATCGTGATGATGACGAACGCGTGGCCGCGGGTCCGCAGGACGACCAGCCCGATCGCCAGCGCGACGACCACCGCGACCACCCCACCGAGCGGCGCCACCCACAGCGGGTTCACGCCCAGGTGCAGCGCGAGGATCGCGGCGGTGTACGCACCGAGCCCGAGGAACAGGCTGTGGCCCAGCGACGTGTAACCCGCGTATCCGGAGATGATGTTCCAGCTCGACGCCTGGATCGCCAGCAGGAACGCGGTGAGCAGCACGCCCTGCGGGTAGGGCTGCCACGGGTTGACGACCGGGTAGAGGACCAGTCCTGCGAGGACGACACCAGCGATGAGGTGGGACCTCTTCATACCGCATCCTCACGCAACCGGGTCCCGAACAGGCCCTGCGAGCGGAACAGCAGCACGACCATGATGACCAGGTAGAACACCAGCGTCGACCAGCGCAGCGACCCGTAGGTGGCGGTCAGGGTCTCGGCCATCCCGAGGATCAGCGCACCCACCAGCGCGCCCGGCAGACTGCCCAGCCCACCGAGGACGACGATGCCGAGCAGCCGGGAGATCCAGTCGTAGTGGGACGCCGGGTAGAACGGGTAGAGCACGGAGAGGATCGACCCGCCGACGCCGGTGGTCGCGCTGCCCAGCGCGAACGCCAGCGCCGCGGTCGAGACCGCGCTGACGCCGACCAGCGCGGCACCCGAGGGGTTTTGTGCGGTGGCGCGGATGGCTCGTCCCGCCCAGGTGCGGGTCAGCACGACGTAGAGCGCCGCGAGCACGGCGACCGCCGCGAGGAAGCCGTACACCTGGGACTTCGGGAGCGACACCCCGCCGATCCGGAACGACTCCTCGAAGTAGGACGGTGTCGCGCTCCGGAAACGGTTGCCCGCGACGACGTTGAGCACGCCCTCGACGACCAGCGCGATGCCGAACGTCAGCAGCACCGACATCGACGGTGACTGCCCGGAGATCCGGGACACGACCAGCCGGTAGAGCACCCAGCCGACGCCGAACATCAGCGGTGTGGTGAGCACCGACGCGAGGATCGGGTCGATGCCGGTCACCCGCCAGAGCCACCAGGTGAGCATCGCGACCAGGATCAGGAACGCGCCCTGGGCGATGTTGATGATCTTCAGCACGCCGAAGACCAGCGTCAGGCCGGACGCCATCAGCGCGTAGACGCCGCCGATGAGCAGCCCGAGCGTCAACGCTTGGATCAGCTGGTTCATCGCCAGCCCGGCTTGGGGTTGACGATCGTCGTCGTCGTGGCGACGTCGGCGGGCGCGACGACCTCGACCTGCCCGGACTGCCACTGGGCGAGCAGGAACTTGCCGTTCGGTTCGCCGGTGGCCTTCCAGCTCAGCGGCCCGAGGATCGTCTGCACCTCGTTGGCGTGCAGCCAGTCCTTGATCGCGTCCTGGTCGATCTTGCCGACCTCCTCGACGGCTTTCTGGAGCACCTGCGCGGCGGCGAACGCGTCGGCCGCGTCCTCGGCCGGTGAGGCGTTGTAGGCCGCCTTGTAGTCGGCGGTGAACTCTTTGTTGAGCGGCGTCGTGGCCTTCTCGTTCCAGCTCACCGTGTAGAAGACGCCCTCGGTGTTCGCGACGCCGACACCGTCGCTGTACTGCGACGAGTTGCTCGGCGCGGAGGTCTGGAACAGGATCTTCGGCGAGTAGTTGAGCTGCTTGAGCGCCCGGACGAGCCCGACGCCGTCCTCGAACACCGCCCCCTGCGCGATCAGGTCGGGCTTCTTCGCGGCCAGCTGGCTGGCGATCGGCTGGAGGTTCGTGGTGTCCGCGGGGTAGATCTCGCTGTAGACAGTCCGGACCCCCAGCGCTTCGAGCTGCTTCTGCATCGACTCGATCACCGGTGCCGCGAACGGGTCGTCCTGCGACGGGTACGCGGCGGTCTTCGGCCGCTGCGCCGCGGGCAGCGTCTTCATCCAGTCGACGAACACGTCGGCCTGATGGGGTGCGGTGGCCGGCTGGGCGAAGAACAGATACTCGAAACCACGGCTGAACATGTTCGGCGCGCCACCCGCCGGTTCGACGAACACCATCCCGTTCTTCTCCGCGACCGCGGACGCCGGGTAGTTGAGCAGCGAGGAGAACGTGCCGAGCAGCAGGTCCACTTTGTCCTGCGTGATGAGCTTGGTGTAGTCGGCGACGACCGTGTCCTGGTTGCTCGCGTCGTCGACGATCTTGAGCCGCACCTCGCGGTCGAGCAGACCGCCCTGTTCGTTGATCTGCTTCTGCCAGACCTCGTAGCCGCGCTTGGCTTCGGTACCCGGCTGGGAGAAGTCGCCGGTCAGCGGTAACGAGATGCCGATGACGATCGGGTCGTCGCTGTCGGCGGCCCGCTCCGAGGGGCGGTCGCCGCAGGCGGCGAGCAGAGCGAGGGCGGCGATGGCCGCGACCGTTGCACGGATTCTCGGGGACATGAGTCCTCCTCGTGAGGGCGATCGCCGCACTGCAATCGATTGCTGCGCCGGATCATCCCGATCGTTTCTCCACTGTGTCAAGGATCACTTCACTGGCTGAAACGCGCTTGTTATGCGGGGCTGGCGCACTGCAATCGAGTGCAACTATGGTGCGGATTCGTGCGCACCTCGGTGGCTGTCGGGGCTTTCAGCCCCTCCGTCCTGCTGCGGGTGGCCCGTGTCGTCGGGGTGCTCGGTTCCTTCGCGGTGGACGAGGTGCCGGTGGCCTCGTCGCCCGCGCAGTTCCGGTCGCTTCTGGACGGGACGCTGGACGCCGCGCTGACCAGCCCCGACAACGCGCTCGCGTACCGGTACGTGCCGGACAACCCGCTCGGGACGACGGCCGACGTCCGGATCGTGTCGGCGGTGGACGGTGGCCTCGGCCTGGCGCTGTACGCGCGGCGGGGTGTGCCGCTGGACGTCCTCGGCGTCGACGTCCCGGACTCGGGATTCGCGTTCGCGGCGTACGCGCTGCTGGACTCGCTGGGGATTTCCGGCTACCGGGTCGTGGCACTGGGGTCGACGCCGCGGCGGCTGTCCGCGCTGCTCCGCGGGGAGTGCGCGGCCACGATGCTCAACGCCGGGAGCGACCTGCGAGCCACCGAGGAGGGGTGCGTCGCGCTGGCCCGGGTGTCGTCGGTGTGCGGGCCGTACCTGGGCACCGTGCTCGCGACCGTGGGGCCGGTGTCCGACGCGGTCGCGGGGTTGGCGCACGCTCTTCGAGTGACCACCGCACGCATCCTCGCCGGCGAACTCGACGACGTCGTCACCGCGGAAGCGGCCACGATCGTCGGGCCGTCGCTCGCCCCCGCCTATCTCGGGTTGCTCCGCGACCCCGCCGAAGGGCTGGTGCCCGGCGGGTCGGTGTCCCCGGCGTCCCTGGAGACGGTCGTCCGGCTCCGGGAGCGGTTCCGGCCGGGCGCAGATCTGACCGACGCGCTGGCGCCCGGCTCCGGACTGGTCGTGCGCGCGTGAGTCGTCGGGCCGGCCGGTTACTCCAGGGGACCGCGCTGGTCAGCACCCTCGACCGGTTCGCGATGCCGCCGATGCTGGTCGCGATCGCCCGCGACCTCGACGTCCCGCTCACCCAGGTGGTGCAGGCCGCGAGCGTGTACTTCCTCGCGTACGGGCTGATGCAGCCGGTCTGGGGCGTCGTCTCCGACCGCGTCGGTCTCATTCGGACGATGCGCGCGGCGCTGCTCGTCGCGAGCGTGGCCACCGGCGCCTCGGCGCTGGTCGGCGGACCGGTCGCGCTGGCCGCCGCCCGCGGGCTGGCCGGTGCGTGTTTCAGCGCGGCGATCCCGGCCGGGCTGGTGTACCTCGGCGACACGGTGCCCACGGCCGACCGCCAGCGGGAGATCACGAACTTCATGTCGGGCAGCGCGGTGGGCACCGCGCTGGGTGCCGCGTTCGCCGGCGTCGTCGCGCAGGCGGTGAGCTGGCGGGTGACGTTCGTCGTCACCGGTCTCCTGGCGGTCGTGCTGGTCGCGGCGTTGCGCCACTTACCACCGCCCGGGGTGAGCCGCCGCTCCCAGCGTTTCCGCACCGCGGTCCGGGACGTCGGCCGCTCCCGCGCGACCTGGCTCGTCCTGCTGCTCGCGTTCGGCGACGGCGTCGTGCTGCTCGGCGTCCTGACGCTGCTGCCCGCGGCGGTCGAGGCCACCGGCGTCGGCGCCGGGGTGGCCGGGGCGGTCACCGGTGTCTACGGTGTCGCGGTGCTGGTGTTCGCCCGGCTGGCCGGGGTGCTGTCCGGACGAACCGGCCGCTGGCAGCTGCCCGCGGCGGGCGCCGCCGGTGCGCTGGCCGGGTGTGTGCTGATCGCGGTCACCCAGGTGCCCGCAGTGGCCGTCGTCACCGCGTTCCTGCTGGGCATGGGGTGGGCGTGGTTGCACTCGACGATGCAGACCTGGGCGACCGAGGTGTTGCCGTCGGCGCGCGCCACGGTCGTGTCACTGTTCGCGGCGGCGCTGTTCCTCGGCAGCGCGATCGCGGCGGCGCTGGCCGCCGGTCCGGCCGAGGACGGGCGGTTCGGCGCGGTGTTCGCGGTGGCGGCGGTGCTGACCGTGCCGCTGGGCGTCGCGGCGGCAGTGGGTCGCGCGCGCTGGCGCGCGGAAGCGGACGACGACCGCGAGGGGGCAGCGGCATGAAGAAACTCCGAGCGGCGCCGACGCTGCGGGACGTCGCGGCGCTGGCCGGCGTCCACGCGACGACCGCGTCCCGGGCGCTCAACCCGCAGACCCGTCCGCTCGTCAACGCCGACACCGTCCGGAAGGTCATCCGGGCCGCGGAGTCGCTCGGCTACCAGCCGAACCCGATCGCGCGCAGCCTGAAGACCGCCCGCTCGTTCACGGTCGGCCTGGTCATTCCCGACCTCACCAACCCGCTGTTCCCGCCGATCGTCCGGGGCGCGGAGAGCGTCCTGCTCCCGGCCGGGTACAACGCCTGGATCGTCAACACGGACAACGACGCCGACCGCGAGCGCGCGCAGGTGGAGTCGCTGCGTTCCCGGCAGGTGGAGGGCCTGATCGTGGCCACCGCACTCCTGGACCACCCGCTGCTGACCGAGTTGCACGCGCACGGCGTCCGCGTCGTGCTGGTCAACCGGCGGGTCGGAGGCATCGAGGCTCCGTCGATCACCGGCGACGACGCGGCCGGCGTCGCGTCGGCGGTCGGGCACCTGGCCGACCTCGGGCACCGCCGCATCGCCCACCTCGCCGGGCCGCAGTCGACGTCGACCGGGGTGGCGCGCGCCCGGGCGTTCCGGCACGCGGTCACCGACCGCGGGCTGGAGTACGACCCGACGCTGGTCGTGGAGTGCGAGCACTGGGCGGAGGCCGACGGGGCACGCGCGCTGCGGTCGCTGCTGGAGGCTGGGCGCCGGTTCACCGCGGTCGTCGCCGGCAACGACCTGATCGCGCTGGGCTGCTACGACGTCTTCGCCGAGCGTGGCCTGTCGTGCCCGGACGACGTGAGCGTCGTCGGCTTCAACGACATGCCGTTCCTCGACAAGATGCGCCCGCCGCTGACTACGGTGAGCGTCCCGCACTACGAGGTCGGCGCCGAGGCCGCCCGGATGCTGCTGGAGACGATCGAGGATCCGGACCGGGTGGCCCGCTCGGTGCTGATGCCGACGTCGCTGGTGGTGCGCGGGTCGACGGCGCCGGTTACGGGGTCCGGTCGATGAGCGCGGAGTAGACGAGCTGGTGCAGCTGGCTGCGTAACGGGTAGGTGTTCGACGGCAGCAGCTGGGTGAGGAAGACGACGGTCAGCTGCTCGGCCGGGTCCACCCAGAACGCCGTGCTCGCGGCGCCGCCCCAGCCGAACTCACCGGCGCTGCCGAGCGTCCGCCCGGCGACCGGGTCGAGCACCACCGAGACGCCGAGCCCGAACCCGGTGCCCTCGTACGTCGTCTCGGCGAACAGCGGCCGGCCGAACGCGGCCAGGTCGACGCCGCCCGGCAGGTGGTTCGCGGCCATGTACCGCACCGTGCGATCCCCCAGCAGCCGGACGCCGTCCAGCTCGCCGCGCTGGAGCAGCATCTGCGCGAAGCGGTGGTAGTCGTTCCGGGTGGACACCAGCCCGCCGCCGCCCGCGAGGTAACGCGGTTCGCGCAGGATCGCCCGGCCCATCCGCTCGTTCCGGACCATCTTCGCGCCGTCGCGTGACGTCGGGGCGTAGAGCGCGGCGAGCCGGTCGGCGTCGGCCGCCGCGACCGTGAACGCGGTGTCGGTCATCTTCAGCGGGCCGAAGATCCGCTCGGCGAAGAACGCGTCGAGCGTCTGCCCGGACAGCACCTCGACGAGACGCCCGACGACGTCGATGGAGACCGAGTAGTTCCACTCGGTGCCGGGCTGGAACGCCAGCGGCAGACCGGCCCACGCGTCGACACAACCGGCCAGGTCGAGCCCCCGCGGCGTGCCCCATTCGAAGCCGGCGGCCCGGTAGATCTCGTCCAGGACGTCGACGTGGTGGAAGCCGTAGGTGAGGCCCGCGGTGTGGGTCAGCAGGTGCCAGATCCGGACCGGTTCGATCGCGGGCACGGTCACCGGGCGCGCGGCGGTGCCACCGACCAGGACCCGCTGGTTCTCGAACGCGGGGAGGTACTTGCCGACCGGGTCGGTCAGCTCGAACGCGCCCTCCTCGTAGAGCATCAGCGCCGCGACCGCGGTGATCGGCTTGGTCATCGAGTAGATCCGGTACAGCGTGTCGTCGGTGACCGGGGTGCCCGCTTCGACGTCCCTCTTGCCGTACGTGCTCGCGTGGGCGGTGCGCCCGTAGCGGCCGATCACCAGCGACCACCCCGGCAGGCGTCCCTCGTCGACGTAGCGGGCGAAGTGCCGGTCGACCCGCGCCAGGCGCGTCGGGTCGAGCCCGACCTCACGCGGGTCGACCTCGGTCACGGTCTGCGTCATCGCGTCTCCTCCCGGCCCCGGTGCCGCCACCATCCTCGACGGAAGGCGCGCTTCCGGGGGCGCGCTTCCCCGGGAATGGGCAATTTCACTGATGCCGTGCCCCCGCTCGGGGAGATGCCGCGCCGCCCGCGGGGGTTCCGCCCCGACCGCGCACCACCCCGGATCCCGCACGGCCCGCGCCTCGCTCGGGAGATGCCGCGCCGCCCGCGGCGCGCCCGCGCGGGCGCCGTGACCCCGCGCGGGCGCCGTGACCCCGCGCGGGCGGGCCCGCGCCCGGCGGCCCGCGGCCGCGGCGCCACGCGCAGAAAGTTGGCCACCTATCGACCTCTCCACCAGCGGCGATAGGTCGATGGGTGGACATCTTTCTGGTGGCCGGGTTGACGTGGACGCCGGTGTGAGTGTTCAATCACTCCTATAAACAGTGAGTGGTCAACCACTCTTCCGAACCGAGAGGAGCAACCGATGCTGACCGAGATCGTTCTGCCGGGGATCGTCGAGCCCGAAGGCCTCGTCGTCCGCACCCGCGCGCTGCCCGAGCCGGGCCCCGGCCAGGCGCGGGTCGCGGTCGAGGCCAGCGGCGTCTCGTTCGCCGAGCAGCAGATGCGCCGCGGCAAGTACTACGACCAGCCCGCGTTCCCGTTCGTCCCGGGTTACGACCTGGTCGGCACGGTCACCGCGGTCGGGCCCGGTGCCGACCCGACGCTGATCGGCCGGCGGTTCGCCGCGCTGACCAAGATCGGCGGGTGGGCCAGTGACGCGATCGTCGAGGCGGAGGACCTCGTGCCCGTGCCGGCCGGCGTCGACCCGGCCGCCGCGGAGACCGTCGTCGTCAACGGCATCACGGCCTGGCAGATGCTGCACCGGATCGCGAAGGTCCGCCGCGGCGGGACGATCCTGGTGCACGGCGCGAACGGCGGTGTCGGCTCGACGCTCGTGCAGCTGGCCCGGCACGCCGGGATCCGCGTGCTGGGCACCGCGTCCCAGCGCAACCACGACGCGGTGCGCGCGCTCGGCGCTGAGCCGATCGACTACCGCGCGGACGTCCCGGCGCGTGTCCGCGAACTCGCCCCGGACGGCGTCGACGCGGTGTTCGACCACGTCGGCGGCCCCGGCATCGTCGACTCGTACCGTCTCTTGGCGCGCGGCGGCACGCTCGTCTCCTACGGCACCGCCGCGACCAAGAACGACCCCGGCAGCTCCTCACTGCCGGTCCTGCGGCTAGTCGCGCGGCTGGCCTGGTGGAACGCGCTGCCGAACGGCCACCGCGCGACGTTCTACAACATCTGGGCCGGGCGTCGGCGCCGCGCGGCCTTCCAGGCCCGCCTCCGCGAGGACCTCGCTGCGGTGTTCGGCCTGTTGGCCGACGGCGCGATCACCGCGCAGGTCGCGGCCCGCGTCCCGCTCACCCAGGCTGCGGACGCTCTGCGCCTGGCCGAGTCGGGCACGGTAACCGGCAAGGTCGTCCTCGTCCCAGCAGCATGACGCCGGCCGCAGCACCCGCCCCCGGACAGCCGCCGCGCCAGACCGGGCCCCGCCAGACCGGGCCCCGCCAGACCGGGCCCCGCCAGACCGGACCCCGCCAGACCGGGCCCGCCAGACCGGACCGCGTCCGGCGGGGCCGGACCGCGTCGGGCGGGGGCCGGACCGCGTCGGGCGGGGGCCGGACCGCGTCGGGCGGGGGCCGGGCCACGTCGCGAGGGCCGGGCCGCGTCGGGCGGGGGCCGGACCGCGTCGGGCGGGGGCCGGACCGCGTCGGGCGGGGCCGGACCGCGTCGGGCGGGGCCGGACCGCGTCGGGCGGGGGCCGGGCCACGTCGCGAGGGCCGGGCCGCGTCGCGCGGGGGCCGGACCGCGTCGCGCGGGGCCGGGCGCGGCGTCAGGGCAGCAGGAGTGCCTTTCCGGGTACCGCGCGGGCGGCCAGGGCCTCGTGGGCGTCGGAGGCCTTCTCCAGCGGGAACGTCGCACCGATCGCAGGCACCAGCCGCCCGGCGGCAGCCTCGGCCAGCGCACGAGCCAACTGCACCCGCATCCGCTCCTGCGTCAACTGCACCTCGGCGATCCCGCACACGCTGACCCCCCGCGCCGCGGCCACGCCCGGATCAACGCCGGCGAACACGCCGCTCGCGGCACCGTGGCCGGAGAACCGTCCGCCGTCGGCGGTGAGCGTGAACGCCGTCTCCCCCACCGCACCGCCCGCGCCGTCGAGCACCGCGGCGAACCCGGCGCCACCGGTGAGCGCCCGCGCCGCGTCGGCCCATTCGGGCGATGAGTAGTCCACCGGCTCCGCGCCGTTCTGCCGGACCAGCGCGAGCTTCTCTTCACCCCGGGCGGCCCCGACGACGCGCCCGCCCGCTGCGGCGGCCAGCTGGAGCAGCAGCACGCCCATCCCGCCGGCGGCTGCGGTGATCAGCACCCACTCTCCCGGCCGGACGTCCAGCGCGTCGGTGAGCGTCAACCCGGTGATCGCGTCGTGCAGCAGCGCCGCCGCGACCTCCGACGACACGCCGTCCGGCACCGGCACCAGTTCGTCGGCGCGGGCGAGGCCACGCTCCCGATAGCCGCCGGTGCCGAGGAAACCGCCGGTGTAGGCCGCGACCCGGCGTCCGACCCAGCCCGGGTCGACACCATCGCCCACCGCCGACACCGTCCCGCTGTACCCGTCGCCCGGGACGTAGGGCAACTGGACGCCGAAGTCGAACGCCCCGAGCCGCACCTGGGTGTCGACGAACAGGACGTCGGCCGCCGCGACGTCCACCACTGCCTCGCCCGGCCCGGGAACCGGGTCGGGCACCTCCACCGGCGTCAGGACCTCCGGTCCGCCGAACTCCGCCACCTGAATGACCCACATGTCGTCCTCCCCTTGTCGCCGGGAGGACAGCGTCCGATCTCAACCGCGCTTGAGGTCAAGCACGATCGGTGGGATGTTCGACGCGGTAGTTGTGGTCGCGCTCGACGACGTGGATCTCGGTGTAGGAGTGGGCGGCCGACAGCCGGTTCTTCACGGCCTCGACCACCGAGGCGTGACCGGCCTCCGCCTCGGCACGGGTCCGCCACCGGTCGATCCGGGAGAGGTCGTCGTGATGCTCGGCCAAGCCGCTGACGAGCGTCTCGAACTCGGCGATGTTCTCGCCCATCGCGCGGTTGGCGGGCAGCCAGACCGTGGAGACCGTCGCCAGTTTGCCGCCGTGCATGCCCCCCGAGTACAGGTCGGAGAGCCCGACGTGCAGGAGCTCCGGCGTGTTTTCCCAGGTGAAGGCCGAGACGATCTCTGGGCCGGTGAGGAACTCCTCGACGCCACGCTCGGTGAATCGGGTTGTCTCGCTCATCGCCTCTCATTCCACCCTAGATGTGCTCAGCTCGGGCGGATCTTCCCGGCGCGTCGGAATACCCGGCGCGGATCTCGGTAACACCCCGCCGCCCCGAGGTACCGGCGAGTACCGTCCTGGGGCATGACACCGGCCCGGCGACGGCTGGCCCGCATCGTGGCGGCGCTGCTCCTCGCGGCGTCGAGCAGTGTGCTCGTGGCCTGCTCGGAGCCGACGCCCGAGGCGGCCCCACCGGCCGCCACGCACCTGCACGCGACGACGTCTCCCCCGCCCACCGCACCGCTGCGCACGGGCGAGCGGTTCCAGCAGCTCGCGATGGCCGAGCCCTACACACCGCAACCCACCGGCGGCGGAACCGACGAGTACCGCTGTTTCCTCGTCGACCCGAAGCTGACCGCACCGGCCTACCTGACCGGGAGCCAGTTCCTGCCGCAGAATCCGGCGATCGTCCACCACGCGATTTTCTTCCGGGTACCGCCCGAGCAGGTCGCCGAGGCCCAGTCGCTGGACGCCGAGGCGCCGGGCGCGGGCTGGCGCTGCTTCGGCGGCACCGGCATCGGCGGCACCGGCCCGGGCGCCCAGCTCGCCGGCGGAGCCGCGTGGGTCGCCGCCTGGGCGCCCGGCGGGGGCGAAAACCTGACGACGCCCGGCACCGGCTACCCGCTCGCGGCCGGAAGCAGGCTGGTCATGCAGGTGCACTACAGCCTGCTGGCCACCGGGGGCGAGCCCGCCGGGACCGACCGGTCGGGCATCCGGCTCCGGCTCGTCGACCGGACGACGGCGCTCACCGCGCTGAAGACCCGGCTGCTGACCGCACCGGTGGAGCTGGCCTGCGCACCCGGCGAGAGCGGCAACCTCTGTGACCGCGAGCGGGCCGTGCTCGACGTCATCCACCGGTTCGGCCCGGACGCGGGCGCCACGGTCGCAGGCCTCAACGCGCTCTGCAACGACGGCCGGGCCCCGGTGCCCGCGGTGACCCAACGCTGCGACCGCACGGTGCGCGACCCCGGCACGATCCACGCGGTGGCCGGCCACATGCACCTGCTCGGCAAGTCGATCCGGGTCGAGCTCAACCCCGGTAAGCCGGGCGCGCGGACGCTGCTCGACGTCCCCCGCTACGACTTCGACGACCAGGGCGCACGGCCGCTGACGCCGCCGGTCGCGGTGAAGGCGGGCGACACGCTCCGGGTCACGTGCACGCACGACGCGACGCTCCGGCGGACGCTGCCCGCGCTGAAGTCGCTGGAGCCCCGGTACGTGGTCTGGGGCGACGGGACGAGCGACGAGATGTGCCTGGGCGTCGTCATCTGGGCGCCGGAAGCCTGAGTCGGCCGAGCAACGCGGATTCGGCCGCGTCGGCGGCGGGGTCGGTCCACAGCGCCAGCGGCACCAGCCGCAGGTGCCTGCCGGCTGCGTCGAGCACGTGCCCGCCCAGCTTCACCGGCCAGAGCGTCACGGCCCGGTCGGTGACGACCAGCCGGGGAAACTGGCGGCCGAGGCGCGCCTCGAACGCCGGGAGGTCGCCGATCGACCGCAGCCAGATCGTCACCATGAGGTTGGCCGCGCCGGACAGCGACGCGCACAGCCGGGTCTCCCGCGCCCCGGCCAGCTGCGCGGCCACGTCGGCGACCTCGCCGGGCGGCGCCACCGCCCAGAGCGTCACACCGACCGGCCAGCCGGACAGCGAACGGGCCACCTCGCACCGGTAGACCAGCGTGCCACCCGCCTCCAGGCGGGCGATCCGCCGCCGGACCGTGCTCGGGCTCAGGCCGGTGCGCTCGGCGAGCCGGGTCACCGGCTGCCGGAAGTCGCGCTGGAGTTCCCGCACCAGGTCCTCGTCCTCGGCCGCCAGCCCGATCCGCGGTGCGTCGGCGGAACCGCTGGGACGGGCGAGGGCCTCCCGCCCCGACGTGTCCAGCCGTTCCAACCGCCAGCGGCTGCCCTCGACGTGCACGGCGGTGGCGACCTGGGTCCGGGTCGCGGCGATGCCCGGCAGCGTGCCCAGCCGGAACCCGGCGTACCGCGCGAGCGTGGCCAGGTCCCCGAAGACCGCGGTGAGCAGCAGGTCGCGCCCGCCGGTGACCTGCTCCATCGTGATCAGGTGCGGATCGTCCGCCAACTCGGCGACCACCGAGGGGATCTGTCCCGGCGCGCAGTCCAGCTCGATCACCGCGACGACCGGCGGCCCGGCCGCGAGCGTCAGCGGGTAACAGCTGAGCCAGGCCCGGCCGGAGCCGACCAGCCGGTCCCAGCGGCGGGCCGCGGTCGAGGCGTCGACGCCGATGGCCCGGCCGATCCGGCGCCAGTCGGCGCGCGGAGCGGTCTGCAGTGCGGTGACCAGTTGCAGATCGACGGCGTCCAACGGGGCGCTGCTGGTGGATTCCGGCGTCACATCAGGCTTCCTGATTGATCCTGGCGAAAACGAGGCACGATCCGGCGCGCTCCCGATACTAAGCCGACCGTGACGCCCTCTCGATCGGATCAACGCTCGATGTCCCTCCTCACCGACGCCGCTGACCTGCGCGACGACCTCGTCGCGCTCCGCCGGGACCTGCACCGTCACCCCGAGCTCGGCCTGTCGCTGCCCCGGACCCAGGAGCGGCTGCTGGCGGCGCTGGACGGGCTGCCGCTCGAGGTGTCCACCGGCGACCAGCTGACCTCGATCACCGCGGTGCTGCGGGGTGGTCGCCCGGGCCCGGCGGTACTGCTGCGCGCGGACCTCGACGCGCTGCCGGTCGGTGAAGAGAGCGGCGTCCCGTACACGTCGACCGTGCCGGGCGTCTCCCACGCCTGCGGTCACGACCTGCACGCCGCCGGGCTCGTCGGCGCGGCGCGGCTGCTCGCGGCGCGCCGCGCGGACCTGGCCGGCGACGTCGTCTTCATGTTCCAGCCCGGCGAGGAGGGCCACAACGGGGCCGGCCTGATGATCGACGAAGGCGTCCTGGACGCCGCGGGTGAGCGGGTGACCGCCGCCTTCGCGCTGCACGTGTTCTCCGGCGCCGCACCGCAGGGCCTGGTGGCCACCCGTCCGGGCACGGTCCTCTCCGCGTCCGACACCGTGCGGGTCACGGTCACCGGCGCCGGCGGGCACGGCTCGGCGCCGCACCTGGCGGCGGATCCGGTGCCGGCGATCTGCGCGATGGTCGGGGCTCTGCAGACGCTGGTGACCCGCACCGTCGACGTCTTCGACCCGGCGGTGATCACGGTCGGGTCGCTGCACGCCGGGTCGGCGGCGAACGTCATCCCGGACACCGCGGTCTTCGAGGCGACGGTCCGGTCGTTTTCCGCGGCGACCCGCGAGCGCGTCCGGATCGGCCTCGAACGGACGGTGCGCGGCATCGCGGCTGCCCACGGCGTCGACGTCGAGGTCGACCACCGGTCGCTCTACCCGCCCACGGTGAACGACCCCGACCAGACCGCGTACGCGGTCGGCACCGCGACCGAGCTGTTCGGACCGGGCCGGGTGTTCCAGCCGCCGAACCCGCTGCCCGGCTCCGAGGACTTCTCGCTGGTGCTGGAGAACGTGCCCGGCGCGTTCGTCGGCCTGGGCGCTTGCCCGACCGACCGGGACTTCGCCACGGCCCCGCTCAACCACTCCGCGCAGGCCGTGTTCGACGACGCGGTGCTCCCGGACGCCGCCGCGCTGCTGGCGAGCCTCGCGCTCGGGCGCCTGACGTGACCGACGCTCCCCGCACCTCAGTGCGGACCGTCGTCGGCCTGCTCGTCCTGTTCGAGGTGACCAGCGGCTTCCTGCAGACCTCTCTCCTGCCGCTACTCCCGGACCTGGGTGACCGGCTCGGCGTCTCGGACGCCGACCTGACCTGGGTCACGACCGTCCAGTTGCTGGCGGCGGCGGTCTCGGTCCCGGTGCTCGGCCGCCTCGGCGACCGGTACGGCCACCGGCGGGTGCTGCGGGCGTCGTTGATCGCTCTCGCGATCGGGTCGGTCCTGGTTGCGGTCGCACCCTCGCTACCGGTCCTGCTGGCCGGCCGTGCACTTCAGGGGACGCTGGCCGCATTGCTGCCGCTGGAGATGGGCCTGGTCCGCGACCGCCTTCCTCAGGACGACGCCCGGCGCGCGATCGCCCGTCTGGTGGCCGCGCTGACGCTCGGCGGTGTGCTCGGCGGCGTCGTGACCGGAGCGGCACACGCGCTGGTCGACGACGTCGCGGTGGTGCTCTGGCTCCCCGCGCTGGCCGCGATCGTGTGCGTACCGATCTCGTTCCTCCGGATCCCGGAGAGCACCCGGCGCGCGCCCGGCGGCGTGGACTGGGCAGGCGCCGGAACGCTGGCGATCGGCATGGTCGCGTTGCTCGGCGCGTTCTCGCTGGCCGAGGACGGGTCGCTCGCCGTCGGCGGGGGCCTGCTCGTGCTCGCGGTCGCCACGCTGGCCGTCTTCGTCCGGATCGAACTCCGCATTCCCGAGCCGCTGGTCGACCTGCGGCTGCTGGCCTCCCGCGCGGTCGCGCCGCTGTTCGGCGTCGCGTTCGCGTTCGGTTTTGTCTACTTCGGGTCGCAGGCCGTCGCGTCGCCGTTCCTCGCCGCGGACCCGGAGACGGCCGGGTACGGGTTCGACCTCTCCGCGTTCTCGATCTCGGTGCTGACGCTGCCCTCGGCGCTGGCCGCGCTGGCCGGTTCCGCGCTGACCACCCGCTTGGCCGCCCGGCTCGGCTATCCGGGCACGCTGGTCGCGGCGTTCGGCGCGATGTCGGCCGGGTTCGTGCTGCTGGCCGGTCTGCACACGGCGGTCTGGCAGGTCGTCGTCGCGAACCTGATCGCCGGTCTGGGTGCGGGTGTCGCGCTCGGCGCGATGCCGACGGTGATCGTCGAGGCCGGTCCGCATGCGCGCACGGCGGTGACCGGCGCGCTCTACAACAACGTCAAGACGCTCGGCGGGGCGGTGGCAGGCGCTCTGTTCGCCGCGGTCTTGTCAGCCGTCGTCACCGACGCGGACGCTCACATGCCCGCCGAGAGCGGGTACGTCATCGTCTGGCTGCTCGCCGCGGCCGCGACCGCGCTGGCGGCGGCCGGAATGGTCGTCGTCCGACGCCGCGTCGACGTGCCGCTCGACGTGACAGCCAGTACCAAAGTCTAGTTAGCCGATAGGAATTGGACGATCCGCGTTTCGGCGACTATCGTTCGGGCCGGTAACGGGCGTAAGCCGCAAGCCCGGGGCCGGCGTGGGGGACTCGTGCGTCGGCCTCGACCGGCAACGAGAGGCTCCGATGTCTGCACCCTTACATCTCGCGGTCGCACTCGACGGCGCCGGGTGGCACCCGGCCGCCTGGCGGGAGCCGGACGCACGGCCCACCGACCTGTTCACCGCCGGCTACTGGGCCGACCTCGTCGCCGAGGCGGAGGCCGGGCTCGTCGACCTGGTCACGATCGAGGACGCAGTCGGCCTGCAGACCAGCGACTTCGACGCTCAGGACACCCGCGTCGACCAGGTGCGCGGCCGGTTGGACGCGGTGCTGATCGCGGCCCGGGTGGCGCCGCTGACCCGGCACGTCGGGCTGGTTCCGACCGCGACCGTCACGCACACCGAGCCGTTCCACCTCTCCAAGGCGATCGCGACGCTGGACTACGTCAGCCGGGGCCGCGGCGGCGTGCGGGTGCAGGTCTCCGGCCGGGCGCACGAGGCGGCACACTTCGGACGCCGCACGATTCCGCCGTTCCGCTACGAGGACGTCCTGGAGCTGAACGCGGGCCGCAACCCGGAGCTCGCCACGCTGTTCACCGACCTGTTCGACGAGGCGGCGGACTACGTCGAGGTGCTGCGCCGGCTCTGGGACTCCTGGGAGGACGACGCCGAGATCCGGGACGCCGCCACCGGCCGGTTCATCGACCGCGACAAGCTGCACTACATCGACTTCAGCGGCCGGTTCTTCGACGTCAAGGGCCCGTCGATCACACCGAGGCCGCCGCAGGGCCAGCCGCCGGTGACCGCGCTGGCGCACGCCACGATCCCGTACCGGCTGGCCGCCCGCAGCGCCGACGTCGTCTACGTGACGCCGCACGACGTCGACTCCGCCCGCGCGATCCTCGCCGAGGTCCGCGCCGAGCAGGCCGCGGCCGGACGCGAGGCCGAGACCCTGCACGTCTTCGCCGACCTGGTGGTATTCCTCTCCTCCAGCGACTCCGACGCGGGCGCCGCGACCGATCGGCTGGCGCGCCTCGACGAGCGGGCGGGCGAGGCCTACACCTCGGACGCGCTGGTGTTCACCGGCACCCCGTCCGAGCTCGCCGACCTGCTGCAGGAGTGGCGCGCGGCGGGCCTCTCCGGCTTCCGGCTGCGGCCCGGCGCGCTGCCTGCCGACCTCACCGCGATCACCCGGGGGCTCGTGCCCGAGTTGCAGCGGCGGGACGCGTTCCGCCGCTCCTACGAAGCCGGCACCCTGCGCGGGCTGCTCGGTCTGTCCCGTCCCGCCAACCGGTACGCGGAGGCCACCGCATGACGCAGAAGCAGATCCATCTCGCGGCACACTTTCCCGGCGTCAACAACACGACGGTCTGGAGCGACCCGGCCGGCGGCAGCCACATCGAGTTCGACTCGTTCGTCCACCTGGCCCGGACCGCCGAGCGGGCCAAGTTCGACTTCTTCTTCCTCGCCGAGGGCCTCCGCCTCCGGGAGCAGGGCGGCCAGATCTACGACCTGGACGTCGTCGGCCGCCCCGACACGTTCACGGTGCTGGCCGCGCTCGCCGCGGTCACCGACCGGCTCGGGCTGACCGGCACGATCAACTCGACGTTCAACGAGCCGTACGAGGTCGCCCGGCAGTTCGCCAGCCTCGACCACCTCTCGGCCGGGCGGGCCGGGTGGAACGTCGTGACGTCCTGGGACGCGTTCACCGGCGAGAACTTCCGCCGCGGCGGGTTCCTGCCGGAGTCCGACCGCTACGTCCGCGCGAAGCAGTTCCTGGCGACCGCGACCGAACTGTTCGACTCCTGGCGCGGCGACGAGATCGTCGCGGACCGGGAGGCGGGTGTCTTCCTGTCGGACCCGAACGCCGGTGCGTTCGCGCACACCGACTCGCAGTTCGACATCCACGGCCGGTTCAACGTCCCGCGTTCCCCCCAGGGCCGCCCGGTGATCCTGCAGGCCGGCGATTCGGACGAGGGGCGCGAGTTCGCCGCGGCCACCGCCGACGCGATCTTCAGCAGGCACGGCACGCTCGAGGCCGGGCAGGCGTTCTACGCGGACGTGAAGGGCAGGCTGGCGAAGTACGGCCGGACGCCCGACCAGCTCAAGGTGCTGCCCGCCGCGACGTTCGTGCTCGGCGACACCGACGCGGACGCCCAGGAGAAGGCCGCGGTGGTTCGCCGTCAGCAGGTGAGCGGCCAGACCGCGATCAAGTTCGCCGAGCAACTCTGGAATCGTGACCTGTCCGGTTACGACCCGGATGGTCCGCTGCCCGACGTCGACCCGGTCGTCGGGGACAGCCACATCTCCCGGGGCCGCGCCAGCGTCCGGATGTTCCGCGACCCGGTCGCGGTGGCGGCGCAGTGGCGGGCACTGGCCGAGGAGAAAAAGCTCTCGCTGCGCGAGGTGGTCATCGAGGTCACCGGGCGGCAGAACTTCATCGGGTCGGCCGCGACGATCGCCGAGCAGATCAACACGCTCGTGCAAGCCGACGCCAGCGACGGCTTCATCCTCGTCCCGCACATCACGCCGGGCGGCCTGGACGAGTTCGCCGACACGGTGGTGCCGCTGCTGCAGGAGCGCGGCGTCTTCCGCACCGAGTACGAGGGCACGACGCTGCGGGATCACCTGGGCCTCGGCCCGCTACGTTCATGACCGCGCCACGCTCCGGGACGCGGCCGACCGGGCCTCGGCTCGCTGCAGTCGTGAGGCTCGCCACCCGGCCCGGGTCGTGCGCGCGAAGCGTGCGTAGGGTCGTCCGGTGAGCCTCCTCCGCGACACCGAACCGGACCTCGCGTCCCACCCGCTCGACAACCCCGCCTGGGCCGCGCTGACCGGTCCGCACCGCGAGTTCGCGCGGGTCCACGGCCGGGCCGCGCGGTACCAGCCGGACGTCGCGCCGTTCGGTGTGCTGGCTCCGGACCCGGGGCCGGAGGCGTGGGACGATCTGATCGCGCTGGTCGGCCCGGACAACGTGATCCCGCTCGCCGCGATCGAGGTCACCCCGCCGGACGGTGCCGGCTTCACCGTCGAGATGGCGCTGCCCGGCGTCCAAATGATCGACGCGACGGTGGACGCCGCGGCGGAACCGGACGCGATCCGGCTCACGGCCGCGGACGTTCCCGAGATGCTCGACCTGGTGCGGCGGACGAAGCCGGGGCCGTTCGAGCAGCGGACGATCGAGCTCGGCACGTACCTGGGCATCCGCGACCGTGGTGCGCTGATCGCAATGGCCGGCGAGCGGCTGCACCCGCCGGGGTTCACCGAGATCAGCGCGGTGTGCACGGACCCGGCCTACCGCGGGCAGGGGCTCGCCGGGCGGCTGGTGCGAGCGGTCGCGGCGAACATCCGGGCGCGCGGCGAGGTGCCGTTCCTGCACGCGGCGGCGTCGAACACCGGCGCGATCGCGCTGTACGAGAAGCTCGGGTTCGTGCTGCGGAAGCGGACGATGTTCAGCGCGGTGCGGACGCCGTCCGCCTGAGCCCCAGCCGCGACGGGCGGCGCCGCCGAGCGCCGCCCTGGCGTCACCACCGCACTGACGTCACCACCGCACTGACGTCACCACCGCACTGGCATCACCACCGCCCTGGCATCACCACCACACTCCAGAAAGCCGTCTCGATCCCCGCCCGCGTCGACGTCGCGGCCCGCACCGCCGCCGCCCTCAGGAATAGCGCGATGATCAGCGGCAGATGCAGGTCCGTGAGGATCCCGTCGTCGAATGCTCCCCCATCCACCCTGGACCGGGTCGCGGCCATCATTCCGGCAGCCAAGATCGCGGCCAGCCGACGCCGACGCCACGGGCGGCCCACTGGTGGTGATCGACCGGGGCGGCCGAATCGTGAGCAGGAGCAGCCCGCCGAGGAACAGCACGTCCCCACTCCCGAGGTGGGCGTCCGCGGCCGGGTAGCGGTTCTGCAGGTAGATCACCGCGGCGACGCACGCGGAGACCGCGGTCAGCCCGGCGCTCGCCAGGAGCCGGGACGGAACGAGGGCGCGGTCCGGGGGAAGCAGCGCGGCGCGGGCGTAGCCGGCCGCGAACCGCCAGCGCGCCGCGGTGCCGGACACCTCGGCCAGACGGAGTGACCGAACACCTCGGGCAGCCGTTGGCGGATCGCAGTGCTGAGCCATGGCATCGCACCGCGCATCGAAGGACCCGCCGCCAGGGCGTCCAGGGCGGACCTGGCAGCTCGGCGGACCCGGCAGCTCAGCGGCTCAGCGGCCCTCGCGGCTCAGCGGCTCAGCGGCTCAGCGGCCCTCGCGGCTCAGCGGCTCAGCGGCTCGGCGGCTCGGCGGCATCGTCGGGCATGCCGATGGCCCGGAGCGCGGTGGCGTTCCGGGTGGTCGGCGGGTTCAGGCGTGGTGTCAGGGTGGGTTGAGGGTGGTGCCGTCGGGTCG